>CANHSF010000020.1 GCA_947463065.1 Flavobacteriales bacterium
AAGAAAATTTGGAACGGATTGTCCATCAAGGCCAATATCACACTTGTTGAATCCCGAGCGCTTTTTATTCGCCGTGACTTCCAAGTGTTGGATGGCATAAAAATATATACCCCACTTGACACATTAACTCGCCCCATGTTTGGTCAGGCTCCGTATATCGCAAATGCCATCCTCTCCTATCGAGCGGACAGCCTTGGCTTGATCATTACAGCAAGTTACAATTTACAAGGTCCACGCTTGGTAATTGCGGGAGCGATCAAAGGGCGTCCCGATGTTTATGAAATGCCCCGCAACAGTGTTGATATCAAAGCATCTAAAAAATTGGGCCAACACTTTACCGCAAGCATCACTGTGCGTGATTTGCTCAACGCACCTGTTCGACGGGCTTATGATCTCCCAGACGGTTGGGTAGACTTTGACAATTTCCGATATGGCACCATCTACACATTCAGTTTGGCTTACAAATTTTAACCGATGAAACTACCCTATCTATTGTCCTTAGCATTTTATCTCATAGCCCCAACAGAAGTGTTCGGGCAATTGGAGAAAATCTTTGTGGAAACCTATTACATCACTGACGTTAATGATGCTACCGACACATTGGGCGGTGATGCACAAGAAGGCATGGTCACCTATCGGGTATATGCCGATCTTCTGCCAGGCACGCAAGTATTATCGATATTCGGTGATGCAGACCATCCGTTTACGGTTGAAAGCACCTTGCCCTTTTACAATCATGTGAGCGACGGCCAAAGTTTTGCAAAAGAATTTGTAAAGTCAAGATACCAGGAAGGCTTGGTGGCACTGGACACTTGGCTAACCATCGGCCAAACGACCAAAAAACAAGGCAACATCACCCACTATGGAGTGCCCAAACACCAAGACACAGATGGCTCGTTCATAGGGGGAATCAACAATGACGGTGGCAGTGAAATGATCATGGACGGATTGCTGAACAACAATGCGATTGATATACCCTTGACCCTATCGGATGGTATGGACACTTTGGACTTTACCCCTGTGGATTGGATATCATTCGGAATAACGGACTTCCTAACAGGTGCAGATAGTACGATTTTTGGATCCATTTCACCTGATTCTACTGTTTACAGTAGCAACAATTTTTTGCTATCCTGTTCCGGTGTTTATGGTGTAAATCCCGATAGTAATTGCGTTCTGCTTGCTCAATTGACCACCGCTGGTGAATTGAAATTCCGAATGAACATTCGGTTGCGCTATTTCCTAGAGGATGAAGCTGTAGACGTATCGTATGTTGGCACCAACATCATCAACGCAGAAGATGAGATTTACAGCCCCTTGCTGAACTTTCCATTGCAATGCGGCTGCATAGACCCAGAATATTTGGAGTACGATCCTACGTTTGCATGTCCAGACCCTACAGCATGCCAGACTCCTGTGCGCTATGGCTGTTTGGATTCTTTGGCATGTAACTATGACACACTGGCCAACTTTTCAATACCTGCACTTTGCTGCTATCCAGGTTGGTGCGCCAATCGCGACATCGAAACGGTATGTCCCGCATTGATGGGTGAACACACCGAGGTTAAACTCTTCCCCAATCCAACAGAAGGCCAATTGCGGGTGAACATATTGAGTGGAATTCCAACCCGATCGAACCTTCGCATCCGAAATGCGCAAGGTATGGTTGTGCTCACCGAGACTCAACCCAATGAAGAGCAAAACTACAACACCATACTTCAACTCGAATCGCTTCAACCAGGCATCTATCAATTGCAAGTAGACAACACGACAGGAACCTATTACAGCTTATTTGTCAAATTATGAAAACAAGCATTGCAACTTATCCGATCCTGTGGATCCTCTCGCTGGCTATTGCCTTAACCGGATGCGCAAAAGAGAAGGAAAAAGACCTGCCTGTGATCACTTATGGCCGTGTCACGGACCATGAAGGAAACACGTACAAAACCATTCAAGTGGGCACGCAATGGTGGATGGCGCAAAATCTAATCGCAACCACCTTTGCAGATGGAACACCGATCCGCAATGTTAGTCTTAGTGACTCCAATGCATTTTGGTCCACTACCACAGAACCATGCTACACAGCTATTAATAGCGGAGCGCAAGGACTTCTGTACAATGGACATGTCATACGCTCTGAAAAAGCCATCGCACCTGCTGGATGGCACATTGCCACAGATGCCGACTGGCGCAAGCTGGAGGCGACAATAGGGATGACAAGCGCGGAGGCACTTCAGACCGGTTGGCGCGGAGATGGCTTAGCTTCATCCATTACCTCGTTGTATTCTGTTGGTTGGCCAACGGGTATTCTCTTGTTTGGAACCAATGCAACAGGATTCAATGCGCGCCCAACAGGTTGTCGCATAGTAGATGGCCGAACCAATATTTTCAGCAACGCTGCATTCTGGTGGACCTCCACCCAAGAATCAGGAAAGAATTACTACCGTTACATCGACGCCGATGCACAAGGCATCTTTCGTCAATTGGAAAATATCCAATACGGCATGAGCATACGATGTGTAAAAGACTAATCCATGAGAAAATTCCTATTTCTAATCACCTTGATCTTGCCTTTAGCAAGTTTTGCACAAACCGATAGCTCCAAATGGGGTTTGCGCATTAGCTTAGGATTCCATCAGAGCTCACATCGTTTGCTCGGATCGGATAGCACACAAGCATTCACCGAGACGTTAAATGAACTTGAAAAGCCCTCCTATGTGACGGGTTGCGGCATTTTCTTGACGCGCCAAATCAATCAAAAACTCAGGGCTCATGCTGGCGTACAATATACGGTCTTGGGACACCGCATCGACTCCTTGGAGTTGGCTAAACTTCATGATATTCGCTATCGCTACGAACTCATTGAAATCCCATTGGGCATTCAGTACACCATCCGTCCCACCAAAAGAGTAAGTCCAATCATTGGTTTGCAATTGCAATTTGGAAAAACCCTCGCCTACAAATGGTCGTATCGCACATTCGATTCCAATACACCGCGAGCCAATACACTGGAATATCCCGCCAACTCACTTTATATGAGTGCCACGGCACAGGCTGGTTTTCGCTTTCAATTGCATGCGAAGTATAATCTTGAAACCAATGTGCAATACCAACATAATTTCCAATCCATGGAGGACAGCCCCATTGAGAGACGATACCGTTTGCTCGGTATCCATTTGAGTTTAGTCAGGTACTTCTAAATTGCAATCGTATCAAAAACAAATGAAAACCGACTGGGGAACCAGTCGGTTTTTTTTTATGTGTCCAGATTGCATTTATACCAAAGAACTCCCTTACAATGTCCTAACCAGAAATCCCATCACTCCGATTCGAAATTGGCTCAAGTATAAAACCAATTGTTTTGAAAATGTAAACTTGTTCAACACAATCTCGTGAGAAACAGGTAACATAAAATGCGCAAAGAGCCAATGGATAATTACGATTTATTAAAACAAATCGTATCATCACGGAAATGTAGTGGATCACATTTGCACCACGTAATTAATCAAAACAAACAACAAAATGAAAAAATCAGTTTTTGGCTTTTTTGCCTTGCTAGGTCTCGCACTTAGTTCAAACAACAATCTTTCTGCCCAAAGCAATCTTGGTGCAGATTGTGGCTGTCCACCAGTAGCTTCACGTCCTGAAATCGATGTAACTTCATTGCCAGGTTACACTGCAATCTCCGGCACATTCGGCGGTGAATTGACCAATGGTGCTACATTCACTTGCAACAACACTTACATCCTTGATGCTAAAATCTACATTCCAGCGGGTCAAACATTGACTATCGCTCCTGGTACTGTAATTAAAGGTGCACCGAATGCAATTCCAGCAGAAGCGACTGCGTTGGTTATCATGCGCGGCGGAAAAATCATGGCGAACGGCACCGAGTCTTGCCCGATCGTTTTCACAGCACAAGCTGACCCAGTAGACGGCACATTCCCAATCGGTACACATGGCCTTTGGGGCGGTGTAGCTTTGTTGGGAAGAGCTACCAACAACCTAACTCTCGCAGCCAATGGAACATATGCTCCTGGCGCAGGTAATGGTCGTTTGGCAGTAGCCGATGGTTTGGGTGTATTGGAAGGTTTTGCTACCTCTAACCCACAAGACCGTTTCGGTGTACAATTGAATGGTGTTCCAGTAGCCGGTGAAACCATCGGTACATTTGATGACGACGACAACTCAGGTGTTATGCGCTATATCTCTATCCGTCACACAGGTGCTAACCTTGCTGTAGGTAACGAGTTGAACGCATTGACTTTGGGTTCAGTAGGTCGTGGCACTACCATCGAGCACATTGAAATCACTTCAGGTGGTGACGATATGATCGAAATCTTCGGTGGAACAGTTAACTTGAAATACTGCTCTACGATCTTCGGTAATGATGACATGTATGACTGGGATTTGGGTTGGACTGGTAAAGGACAATTCTTGTTTGGTATGAAGACCAGCACCACAAGCATGGTTGACTCAGACAACGGTATCGAAGCTGATGGCGATGACAACGGCTCTAACAACTTGCCACAATCACATCCTATTCTTTACAACGTAACATTGTTGGGTAACAGCAAATCAACCACTACAACAGATAACACCGGTATGTCAGCTATCAACGCGAAAGACAAAACCGAAGGTGAAATTTACAATTCAGTATTTGCAAACTTCCGTCAAGGTTTGAACTTGATCAAATCTGTTGCAGCTCCACGTACATTCGCAGCAGGTGGTCAATCTTGGCACAACTGGACCAATAACCCAGCTACTCCAACTCTTGCTACAGCTACTACAGGTAACGGTACACAATCATTGCGTGTTGTTTGCAATACTTTCGTAGGTTGCACTAACCCATTGACTAACGGTACAAGCGGCTCAAGCGCTGGAACCCTTATCACTTCAGGTGCTGATTTCACACAATTCACTGTTACAGACATGAACCAAATCGTAACTGGCAACACACTTCCAGGATTTGACTACAACTTCACAGTTGACAACACAACCAACACATTCTCTGTACAAAACGACGTTATTCCAAACCCAGCACTTACAGTATCAGGTTGTCCTGTTGCTCCAATCGATGGTTTCTTTACACCTGCTCCATACCGTGGTGCATTCTCATCTGAGCCAGGCACAAACTGGTTGTCAGACTGGTCTTACTCAGCTGTATTGAACCACTCAAAAGGTATCGTTGCTTGTCCAACCGACCTTGACCAAGATGGTGATACAGACGTTGACGACTTCTTGATCTTTGCTCCAGCGTTTGGCACATCATGCAACTAATACAACGCGTATTCATTGCAATAATTCGATTAACGACATAACATTATGAAAAAACACAATATCATTCTCAGCACAATCTTGTTGCTTGCTCCGTTCTTCGGACTTGCACAAGGATTGGAAGGGATTGTAGTAGAGCGCTACTACATGACCAATCAAGCCGATGCAGATAATGCCTCCAATGAAGGCGCTGTATCGCCCCTCGTAGTTGGTTCAACTGTTTATCGCGTATATGTAGACATGGCTGCTGGTTACAAGTTTTCAACTTTGTACGGCAATGCGGCTCATAACCTTACGGTAAATACCACAACCAATTTTTACAACGACCCGAACTACGGTGTTGCAGTAAATCCCGGTTCCATTTCACAAGTCAACATCCAACGTCACACGGCCATGATCGATTCATGGTTTGCGACAGGCGGTGTATGTGTTGGTAAAGCAGGTGTGATGAAGACCGACGATAGCGATGGCAGCTTGGGTAACCTCAACGGTGTTTTGGCTAACAATCCAGGTGGTTGTGTAGGCTTGAACATCACAGGTGCTGGCAGCCAAGACGGTTTCGTTAACAGCACAGCTACAACACAAGTTGCTCCCAACACGTTGGGATTGGGCTTGGGTAACGCTGTGATCTCTGCACTCGACCAAACTCCAGGAAGTTCACTTACCATCAGCAACGGTTCAATCGCTGCATTGGGTGGTGTAGTAGGCCCAACTGCCGCAAACCGTGTTTTGATTGGTCAGTTCACTACCGATGGTGTATTCACATTCGCATTGAATGTTCAGATCATCAACATCTCAACTAACCAAGCTGAAAACTATGTGGCTTCTGCACCAACAGGTATCGAACAAACACATCCTTCGTTGACACGCGCTGCTAACCCTGCACCAGTAGTGAGCATTACTGCTCCATCTAACAATGCAGTAGTGAGTGTAGGTTCCAACGTGAATATCACAGCCAATGCGAGCGACAACGGAAGTGTTTCTTCAGTAGCCTTCTTTGTTGACGGCGTATTGTTGAGCACAGACAACGCTGCTCCATTTTCTGCTGTTTACGTAGCTACGCCTGGTGCGCATGTAATTACAGCCATTGCTAGCGACAACGCTTGCAACACCAGATTGTCAACCGCTATCAACATTATTGCTGGAGCGGCGAACGATGGAATTGCTAATGCAGTGGTCATTCCTGGAACCAACAGCTGGTATCCACAATGTCAAAACTACAATGGCGACATTACTAACGCTACCAACAGTTCTGAGTCAAGCACTGCAACAGGTCCTGACACTTGGTATAGCTTTGTAGCGAGCACACCCGCGGTAAACATTCAAATGACCTCCACCGCATTTGACAATGCAATTTCTTTGCTGCGTCAAACTTCACCTGGAGTCTACACACAAGTGGATTACGAAAACGTGAACCCCGCAGTTGGTGGAGTCGAGCGCTTGAACTACGATGGTTTGGCTATTGGTGATACCTACTTTGTATCTTGCGGCGCAGCCAGCGGTACAACAGGTGGTACCTTCCAAGTGTGCGTGCGTCAATTGCTTCGCTCAGGATGCGCCACTAACACATCTTTGCCGTTGAACAATTGTTCTACCTTCAAGGCTACTTGGACAGGTGCTTCAAATTACACTTACCAATTTGTCACTGTAGGTGCCTCTGTTGGTGGTGGCTCTGTAACGAGCACAGGTAGCATTTCACTTGCATCAGCTGCATTGAACATTGCACCTGGCAATACGTATAACGTAATTGTCAACGCTACATACAACTTGGTAGACGGATTGAACAATCCTGAAACCATTGTGGTATTCGGCAACAACCCATCTTGTGCCAACGTAGTGATCGCTCCTAACGCTTCTATCGAAGTACGTGCATCACAGCGCTGCTCAGCTCCTGCTACATTGTTGCGCAGCAGCTTGATGCGTACGGATCCATTCGTTTGCGGTGCAACCAACTACACATTTGAGTTCACTCCAGTGACCAGCTGTGCAGACAATACTCCAACAGGTATTCCATTCACCATTACCAATGTATCGCGCATTCTTCCATTGAACTTTAACGGAACGACCACTACACCTTTGAACCAAACCATTCAAGTTCAAACGTACTACCAAGTTCGTATCCGTCCTAACTTCGGCGTAGCTGGTGTAAACCAAGGTACATACGGTAACCCACAAATCATCTTTGTTGGTGGCACTGTATTGGAATCTAACGAAGCGCTAACAGAAAACTTCGACTCACAACGTGAAATGACTGGTGCATTCGCTACAGCAGAGGTTTATCCAAACCCAAGCAATGGCTCTACAATCAACATCAACATTGAAAATGTGGATGTAGCACAAATCGGAATGGAAATCATCGATATGTCAGGTCGCCTAGTGTATAGCAACATGTTTGCTATCGAAGGTTCGCTTCAAACTGCTATCGTATTTGACCAAACCCTTGCCAATGGCTTGTACAATGTGCGTTTCACCGCAGGTGACGACGTAATGACAACACGCATTCTCGTACAGAAATAGACGTGTTATTTGTTTCTACACAAAAGAGGTTATCAACGGATAACCTCTTTTGCTTTTGTAGCACTTTGGTTTTGACAACAAAACCTATACGCAAATTGTTAAATCAGCATAATCCTACCCTCAAACCCATGTGATTTGCTGGCTAAATGCACCAGAAATGGAAAAACACCCCTTAACATTCTGGTATCAAATAGCTGCTTTCATTAATCATTAATTAATACAGCAACCACACCAAGGCCTCATGAAACTTGCAGATTTGTGCGGCCAAAAAAGCAGAGCTTTAAGGCATTTACCACATCAATTCTATTCATATCCATGAGAATAATTTCTTCCTTTCTAATCCTCTGTCTTTGGAGTTCGTTCGCAGTTGCACAAGGACTCGAAGGCATCATTGTCGAACGCTATTATCAGAGCGATGCAGCTGACGCAGCGAATGCTGCTGGCCAGTTTTCTGTAAGTCCATTGCAAGTTGGCTCCATCACGTATCGTGTATATGTCGATATGCTTCCAGACTATAAGTTTTCGAACATATTCGGCAATGCCAACCACTCTTTACTTGTCAACACCTCCACATACTTTTTCAATGACCCCAACTATGGTGTTGCCGTAAATCCCGGTACCATCTCAGCGGTGAACATCCGCAAACACACCGCGTTGATTGATTCATGGTTTACTACAGGTGGAACTTGCGCGGGTCGTGTCGGTGCTATGGAAGCAGATGATACAGACGGCACCGTTGGCAGTCAACAAAACATTCTGGCCAACAATCCTGGCGGATGTTTTGGCCAGCCACTTATGGGAGCCAATGGACGCGATGGCATGATTCCATTCGCTGCCACCACCTATGTTGTACCCAATGTACTTGGTGTAGGAAATGCACTCGATGTGCTTGAACAAACTGAAGGCAACAGCATTACTATCACCAACGGCACCATCGCAGCCTTAGGGGGTGTTGTTGGACCTACCTCCACCAACCGCGTACTTATCGGACAATTTACCACAAACGGGGCATTCAGTTTTGAATTGAACATCCAAATCATCAATACCCTTACAAATGCGGCCGAAAATTATGTGGCCTCGAATCCAATCGGCAATGAGCTCACTCACCCGACATTGACGTATAGCCCAAATACAGCTCCTGTTGCAGCCAATTTATTCCCGGCCAACAATGCCACGCTGACCATCGGTCAATCCTATAATCTCACCGCCAATGTATCGGATAACGTGGTAGTGAACTCTGTGGCATTCTACGTAGACAACGTTCTTTTGGGGACAGACAACACTGCTCCGTTCAGTTATCCGTATACAGCGGCATCCGGAAGTCATACCTACTATGTGGTTGCAACAGACAACGAATGTGCTTCAACGACATCTTCAACCACAACGTTCAATGTAACGAACAACCTTGCGCCAACTGTGACACTAACAGCACCAACTTCCGCAGTAGTAGGCGAGGTCATTACCCTAACGGCCACTGCAAGCGACAGCGATGGATCGGTTACTCAGGTAGCTTTTTACATTGATAATGTACTTATAGGCACAGACTTTAATGCGCCATATAGTGTAAATCATAACGCAACCGGTGGTCTCAATCAGAACATTGTTGCCATCGCAACAGACAATGTTGGTGCCATTGGAACTTCGAATACCGTTGTGTTGCAAGTGAACACCAACGTTGCTCCAACTATCACGATCTCTGGGCCAAATACAACTATTGACGGCACAACCATAACGATTACTGCCTCAGCTTTTGATAGCGATGGAACAGTATCAAGTGTTGAATTTTACTGGAACAATGCCTTTGTGGGAAGCGACAATACTTCACCATATTCCTTTGCCTATACTCCATCAACAGGAAACGGACAAAGTTATTATGCCATAGCAACCGATAACATGGGAGCATCCACGACCAGCAACTCCATCTCGATAGATGTTGCAGCGAATATGGTCCCCACCGTCAACATCGTTGCACCGCAAGACAATGAATTGTTCATCGCTCCAGCCAATGTGACCATCACTGCTGAGGCCGAAGATGCAGACGGCTCTGTGAGTTACGTTGACTTCTACATCAACAGCACATTGATCAATACGCTATATGCTGCTCCATATACCTTGGATTACACCTTTACCCCCGGCAACCACACCATCGCTATTGTTGCAACCGACAACTTGGGTTTATCGTCCGAGCCGCAGTCGATCAGCATCATAGTTGCCGATCCAAGCGCACCCGTGTACGCTGTTCAGAATGTATCGCAAACATGCGACCTACCAATATTCTGTGCTACCATTGCCATCAATCCTGCATTCCCGGTAGACAACATTATCGGTTACGACATCGTCCTTCTATATGATCCAGAAATGGTTTCGCCAACAGGCTCTATAGAGGTTTTCAACGATGTGGTCAATGCTTCTTTGGTTGAGGCAACTGCTACCATCAGCACGCCAGGCGAATTGCTCATTAGCGTATATTCTAATGGTGGCTCAATGGATCCATTCGAATTCAATGGTTTTGGAGATTTGCTTTGCGCGCAATTCGAGCGCTTGCCCAACTTCGGAGCTACATCGTCAACAACAATTGCCATCGGTCTCGTTCAAGAAAGTTATATCGATGGAGTGGAAAACCGCACTGGATCATCGGGTGAATTGCAATCGGTTCTTCCTACCGAATACGCATCCAATATCGTGTTCTGGTCGGATCAAAGTCCACTTGCTTACGACAACAGCAATCCAAATGATTATGTCCCTACAACGATTGTCGGTTATGCCAATGGCAACGCTGTCAATGGCGATGCACCAGCTTTGACCGAACTTAACGGAGCATTTGTACATAACCTCAGCAATGGAACCGGAATCGCTATAGAACGTGATGTACCCAACAACATATCAGTTCAAGTGCTCATCAATGCAGCAGATGCTGTATTGGCAAAAACCGTAGTTGCCGATGGAAATTTTGTGCCTTCCATCTATCAACTTTTGGCCATGGATGTGAACTTGGATGGCGTGGTGAGCTCTGGTGACATCACGCAAATTAAACAGCGCGCCACGTTGGCCATAGGCGAGTTTCAACAAGCTTGGAACTACGACAATGAAGGCAATAGCAACGGTGAAGCGTCGAAGGACTGGATCTTTGTGAACACTCGCCGCATTGATGAAAATAGCGCCTTCAGTATTTCCACTAGCTATCCCAATAGCGATGGCGTGGGGTACTCGAAAAGCAATGTTCCATCCGTACCATTTGTTTTGGACGCCGCATTGATTGGCTACAACGAACAAGCCGAAGATTGTCCAACAATATTAGAAGAGACTTACCAAGCCATATTGCTGGGTGACATCAATGGCTCCTTCAGTAACATTGAGGCCGATGGTGTATTGCGCTCATCGAAAAATTACATCCGCGTTGATTTGGCCAATGCTTCTATCGATGGCGGTATGGCGCGTATACCCGTTGTATACAACAGCGAAGATGCCGTCACTGGCTTGGACTTGGCTTTGCAATGGGATACCCTCGCCTATCGCTATAACAATATCATGATCAATGAAGCTGCAGATTACAGTCGCAACTTTAGTCGTCAAGAACAAACATTGCGCTTGAGTGCTTTCCGTATCGGTGGATTTTCTTCGACGACATTCGCTACGTTGGAGTTGCAAATCAATGGAGATGAATTGCGTGCAGAAGACTTCGAAGGCATCTTGGGATTGATTAACGGCAAGCGAGTAGAAGTGCAATTCTCTGCGAACGAAACCATGCCAGCAGCGCTAACATGTTGGCCCAATCCGAACACGGGTGAATTCCAAGTCATCAGCAATAAGACAGGCCGCTTGAGTATGACTTCACTAACCGGTGCATTGGTATCGAACGACCGAATCATTCGTGAGTTTGAAACCAACACAATGGATTTCAGTCACCTCAGCCCTGGCATTTACTTCTTGCAATTCCATGATGGAGTAAAAATGACTACACAAAAAATCGTCATCACGCGTTAAACCAAACCATTTTTCAACGTAAAACAAGTCCAATATGACTACCAAGATATTTCGCATTCTATTTTTCCTACAACTTATTGCAGGAGCAAAGGCCATTGGCCAAGACACCATTTACTTTGACCTGAATCAATCCACCTTGAACTACGAGGGCGGTCAACAACAACTTACGATCCCTGTATTCTTTAGCGGCACCAACACAACCGTTAACGCAGTTGATTTTTGGTTTCAATACAATACAACAAAATACACCTACATTGCATCGAATGCCGTCCAAGCAGAAGCCGATATCTTCACGCACTACAATGCTGAAATCGACTATTTGAGCAGCACAATTTCAACTTCGCAGACGGAGGTGCACTTGACGGATCAGACACCGTTTTTGACTTTGCAGTTTGAGGTCAACAACCCCTGTGATGAAATACTCGTAACTGATTTCACAGACTCAGCCGGGCTGATCAATGGTGAAGCTGCCAGTACCCAATGGACTTTGCCAAGCGCTGTTATCGCAAACATCACCATTGTCACACCCCAACCGTGGTGCGTGGGTTCACCAATAGCATTCACTTTTCAAGATGAGATCAATGGACAGAGCATTGACACCTACAATTGGTCAGCAGGTGGCTCATCAGGCAGCAGCTCAGATTTCGAAGCAATCTACGCCACGGCAGGAACATTCAACGCGGAAGTTTCCATTACCACAGAGGCAGGATGCAATTACCTGTATGTCAATGAAATTAGCATTCAGTCTGGTCCAAATGTATCGTTTGATTGGACAGGAACCGATGCAGCAGAGCCTATCCAATTCAACAACACCACTACCTTCCTTGAAGGTTTGGTTACCTCATACAGCTGGGACTTTGGTAATGGCGGAACATCGGTTGACGAAAATCCAACCTACACCTATCCTGTGGCTGGAAACTTTACCATCACACTTACTGCAGATGGAGACAACGGATGCAGTACCTCAGCCACGCAAAATATTTCCATCGTATCCGACATCAATGAATTTAAGGCCATTGAGCGTTTGGTATATCCCAATCCCGCTGCAGACCGCTGCATCATCACCAATGCCACAACTAAAAACTTGATGGTTTACAACAGCTATGGCCAAAAGATAGAAGTGGATGCGCGTTCTATCGCACAAGGAGCAGTGGAAATATCGCTTCGTGGTTTATCAACTGGATTGTACTTTATTCAAATTGATCAAAACAACTACCCTTTGTTGGTACAATAAAGCACTACATAAACGGTGTCAACAACCAACGGAGCCTCTCTTCCTCCGCAACCAGACACAGTAAAAAAACCCACTTGAATGTGGGTTTTTATTTTTGTTGAAAATCGTTCCTTTGTATGTGTTGATTCCTCAATAAATCGCTATCACACGCCTACCTTGCGCATCGCGGTATGCGCGAAACATGCCCGAAGTGGTATATTCGATAGCCACATTGCCCGTGGCGTCAACAACGATACAGCCACCGCGGCCTTTGAGCGCCTTGAGTTTTTTTTGCACAACTTGAAAAGTCGCATCTTGAGCAGACTCATGCAGGTACATCATACGAGCAGAAATATCACTTGCAATGGTGCCCCGAATAAACTCCTCGCCTCTTCCTGTGCATGATACTGCGCAGGACTGGTTGTTGGCAAATGTACCCGCACCAATCAACGGCGAGTCGCCAATTCGGCCATATTTTTTGTTGGTCAACCCGCCTGTTGACGTGCCAGAGCAGAGATTACCATAGCGATCCATGGCAACGCAACCCACCGTTCCATATTTGCCTTCGTCCTGTTTGTTCAATGCTGTTGAAGAGGACTTTTTTGAACCATCGTGGTCCAAGCTCACCTTGTCTTCCTCCAACGCCTCTTGAAGTTGATCCCATCTTCTTTGGACGAAAAAGTAAGTCGAGTCCACCCGTTGCACACCGTTTTGAAATGCAAATTCCTCTGCCCCTAACCCCGACAACAGGACATGTTCAGACTTGTGCATGACGGTCCAAGCTGCTTGAATGGGGTTCTTAATATGGCGAACACCAGTTACAGCACCGCATTGTTGGAAATGCCTGCTCCAGAGTCGGCATCCGAATAACCGCCAACCGCAACTGTTCCGTCGGCCAAGGTGGCAATGCAGGTAGGCACATCGTCATTGTTTCCAACTCCGGTAAACATCGTTGCCCACAGTTGATTGCCCGCAGCGGAGTAGCCTACGGTATAAAAATTATAGTTCAATAAAACACCGGCATTGCCATCGCTTCGACCCGTTACTACATAACTGCCATCGGCGCGTACAGCTATTTTTTCGGCGCGATCGTCTTCAACAAAATCATAGACGCTCTGCAAAAGAGTTGTACCGGCTGGACTATATTTTACGGTGTAGTAATCATCGTCATTGCCGTTGTTTCTTCGACCGGTCACATATACATTTCCATTGCCATCGATGCCAATATCCGTGGCGCGATCGGTGCCGCCATTGTCGACTGGGTTGGACCATTGCACCACACCACTCGCATTGTATTTGATGGTCATGTAATCATCGTCTCCACCATTAAAACTGCGCCCGGTCACATAGGCGTTTCCTTGCGCATCCACCACAATTGCTGCCGCCCGATCGGTCGAATTTGCGGTACCATTGAAACGCGCTGTCCAAAGCAGTCCGCCTTGAGGATCAAGTTTTATGGTCAAAAAATCATGATTGGTATTGAACGTCACGTCCCGATCGCTTTCGCCTGTGACATATATATTTCCGGCATTGTCGATGGCCAAATCGTTGGGCTCATCGTATTGGCTATAGAGCGGATCATTGTAGATATTCGTCCAAAGACTATCGCCGGCATCGGAATAACAAAATGTATAATAGTCGTTACCAACACCGAACGAACTGCCATAACCGGTGGCCACCACAGTGCCATTAAAAAAACCAATGGCCTTTACCTCGTCGGGGCCGACTCCCGTTCCATGAAATTGCTTGCGCCAGAGGACATTGCCCTGAAGATCGGCCTTGCACAATAAGAAATCCTGATTGTGATCCTCGACTTGTGTTGAGCCGCCCAAAAACGCACCATCGTCTACCAAAACCATACAGGTGTAGCGATCGGTAAAATCACCTTGCCCATTGAACATCGAGTGCCATACTTCATTGATCTGCGCGTAAGACAGAGCAGCCAACAGTTGAATGGCAAAAATGAGAGAATACTTCTTTAAATGCATAGTGAATTGAATTGACACCAATGAATTCCAAAATCCGAGATAATCCATTGACAACGATGAATATGTTTTATGGCCGACAAATCTTGGGTAAAGATGATCCTTATATGCATCATTATCACTGAACGGGAATAAATACGCTTTGAACGGGAACGATTATCCCATCAAAACTGCACCAGCACAGCACACCGATCGTGAATTTCCGAAATTTGTAATTGCAATGTTATGCTAATGTCAAATTTGGTAAAACCCTGAAGCAAATAGTTGTTTAACAAGCCAGAGCTGCCTGTTTCAACGCTCAAAACGAAGCCCAATGCAAAATCGTTTTTGCTTCTTCCTGGGTCATGCAAACGCCGAATACATAAACACAAAAAACCCCCTGTTCCAACGGATCAGGGGGTTCGTATTATTTGCGGGCATGCAGGGACCGCTTCAACCCAACGAACGCAGCGCAATGGCACCGCGTGCGTTGAACTATGCTGCAATCATTTCTTCAACACATCCATTACAGCATCGTAATTGGGCTCTTGTCCCAATTCGCAGGCTTCGGTATGGATGATGCTGCCTTTCTCGTCGACCACGACCACGTTGCGCGACATCAATCCGCGCATCGGCGAATCGGTGATGTCCACACCATAAGCATCGCTGAAGCTGGTGTTGCGGTATTGGCTCAATGTCTCTACATTCTCGATGCCTTCCGCGCCACAAAAGCGTTTCTGTGCGAACGGCAAGTCTTTGCTAATGCAAAGCACAACGGTATTGTCCAATTCTGCAGCCAATTGATTAAAACGGCGCACAGACATAGCGCATGTGGTGGTATCGATGCTTGGAAAAATATTCAATACCACACGCTTGCCGAGATAGTCGGACAGTTGAACGTCGGTGCGATCAACGCGCGTCAAAGTGAAATTGGGGGCCTGGCTTCCAACAGCAGGCAAAGGGTGAGCGACAGGAAACATATGCATTATGATTTAATATATGAATTAATTTACAGGCAATGAGGCCATCTTTTCTTCCAACATTTTAATTTTTGACAACGCATCGGCTTGTTTCTTTCGCTCTGCTTCGAGAACTTGTGCTGGTGCATTATTGGTGAATTTCTCGTTGTTGAGTTTGGCTTCTACGGATTTGAGAAATCCCTGAATGTACTCCAACTCTTCTTGCATTTTGGTGCGTTCTGCCGCTACATCGACATTGGCTGTGAATGGCACAAAATATTCGTTTCCTTCTACGATGAAACTGAATGCGCCTGAAACCTTTTCGCCAACATATTGAATGCTCTTCAAATTGCAGAGGTGCCGAATGGCATCGTCAAAGGTCTTGTCAGCAGCTTGATGCTCTAAAATCAACAAGTCGATAGCCTCTTTGTTTGCAATTTGATTCTGCTTGCGAATATTACGCACATTGTTGACCACCTCTGCAAAACGTTCGAATGCGCTCTGCAAACGAACATCTACCTCGGCTGGCTCAGGCCAAGAGGCGACACAAATACTTCCTTTGCCCGGCGTACGCTCTGCCAAATGGCTCCAAATTTCCTCAGAAATAAATGGCATAAAGGGATGCAGCACTTTCAACAATTGCTCGAACAATTGGATGGTGGCCGACAGGGTATGGGTGTGGATGGATTGACCATAAGGCGGCTTCACCATTTCCAAAAACCACGAACAGAAATCGTCCCAGATCAGCTTGTACGTGGTCATGAGCGCCTCGTTGATTCTGAACTTATCGTAATCATCGTTCAACTCCACCACCACTTGTGCCATGCGATTTTCCATCCACTTTACAGCTATTGCAGCAGCTTCTGAAGGTTGACCCTCATCGGTAGTTTTTTCCTTCCACGAATGAACCAATCGAAATGCATTCCAAATTTTATTGGCGAAGTTTCGGCCCTGTTCACAAAGCGATTCATCAAACAACAAGTCGTTTCCTGCAGGTGACGAAAGCAACATTCCAACACGCACACCATCGGCCCCGTAGATCTTCATTAGTTCCAAAGGATCGGGTGAGTTGCCCAGTGACTTGCTCATTTTGCGGCCTTGTTTATCGCGCACAATGCCGGTGTAATAAACATTTCGGAACGGCAATTCGCCGCGGTATTCGTATCCTGCAATGATCATGCGTGCCACCCAGAAGAACATGATCTCTGGAGCCGTAACCAAATCATTGGTGGGATAGTAATATTTGATTTCGTCTTCGGAATAAAAACCATCGAATACACTGATGGGCCATAGCCACGAGGAGAACCAGGTGTCCAACACATCGGGATCTTGTTGGATGTCGGCTGCGGTCAATTGCGGCTGCGATTTTTGCAGCAGTTCCAAGGCTTGCGCTTCCGTTTTGGCCACGGCGATTTCACCGTTGGGGGCATACCAAGCCGGAATACGGTGGCCCCACCACAACTGGCGCGAAATGCACCAATCCTTGATGTTCTCCATCCAGTTGCGATAACTGTTTTTGAACTTCGGCGGGAAAAACCGAATGGTATCGTTCATGACATTGTCCAAAGCCGGTTTGCTGATTTCCTTCATATCCACAAACCACTGCAGCGACAATCGAGGTTCCACCACAGCATCGCTTCGTTCGCTAAACCCAACCTTGTTGACCAGATCTTCCGTTTTGACCAAATGACCCGCAGCCTCCAAGTCGGCCACAATTTGCTTGCGGCATTCGAATCGATCCAAGCCAACATAATGACCTGCTGCTTCGCTGATGGTGCCGTTGTCATTCATCATATTGATGACAAGCAGTTGGTGTTTTTCGCCCAGCACAAAGTCATTCATGTCGTGGGCAGGTGTCACTTTCAAGCAGCCCGTACCAAATTCCATTTCCACGTAATCGTCGGCAATGATGGGCACCTCGCGGCCCGCAATGGGGACAATGGCGCGTTTGCCCTGCAAATGCTTGTAGCGCTCGTCTTTGGGATGAACGCAAATTGCGGTATCGCCCAATATGGTTTCGGGACGCGTGGTAGCAATGGTAATGAACTCCGATGTTCCCACCACCTGATAACGGACATGGTACAATTTGCTATTGACCTCTTTGTAAATAACCTCTTCATCGCTAAGAGCGGTCAAAGCAGCAGGATCCCAATTGATCATCCGTTCGCCACGATAAATTTTACCCTTCTTGTGGAGGTCGATAAAACTATCGATAACGCTTTCATAGTATTTCTCATCCATGGTAAAGCGCGTGCGGTCCCAATCGCAGCTGGCTCCCAATTTTTTCAATTGCTCGAGGATGATGCCTCCGTGTTTGTGGGTCCACTCCCAAGCATGTTCGAGAAATGCATCGCGGCTGAGATCACTTTTTTTGATGCCTTGGGCACGCAGTTTCTGCACCACCTTGGCTTCGGTGGCGATGCTGGCATGATCCGTTCCGGGCACCCAAAGCGCATTTTTTCCTTGCATGCGGGCTCTTCTGACCAGCAAATCCTGAATGGTATTGTTGAGCATGTGCCCCATGTGCAAGACCCCCGTAACATTGGGCGGTGGAATCACGATGGTGAAGGGCTCGCGCTCGTCCGGAACGCTTTTAAACAATTGATGCTCCATCCAATAGGCATAGATGCGGTCCTCCATGCCTTGTGGGTCATATTTACTAGCAATTTCGCTCATTTTCAAATCAATAAATTCTCGCGCGAAAATAGGTCATAAACCCCTATCCGCCCCGGCCGCAAGTCCATAAAAAAAAGAATCCCGCTGCAAGGCGGGAATTCTCTCTAAATACACGTATACACTGCTATGAAAAAAAAGTCCATTTTACTTCTTTGAGTTACCCAATTCGCTAGGGTAAACGGATCCAGCAACCCAAAAAGTTCAATCAGTTTTTCAGTTTAAATTTTTGAAGGGTTGGCCCTTTTGATCACGCAGTTCATTTGAAAAAAGATACAAATTTATGTGCTTCAATCGATGCTCATCGGAGCCTGGATGAAGCTTTTGTTGTTAGTGGCTTACTTGCAACTTGTGAGTGTAAATCCAATCTTCGCTCTCTACCTGCAAGTAATACATTCCAGTGGCCAAATCATTGGCGTTGTATTGATAGAAATCACGGCAAGTCCATTGCTCCACCAATTGGCCTGTGGCATTCATCAACCGGCAGGTGTATTGAATGTGGGCTTTGAACTGCATGTTCACAACGTCTGCAGCTGGATTTGGGAAGATTGCGAAATACTGAGCCTCATCATTGCTTTCGTCAACGCTTGTGCAAGCATCCACGATGATGACCTGATTGGCATTGTTGGCGCAGCCGTAATTGTCGATGTACGTGTAGGTAATGTTTTGAGGACCTGTGCCGCTAAGGCTGGGATTGAAGCTAGTGCCCACTACGCCATCGCCATTGAAGTATCCACCTACTGGCAAGCCCAAAAGATCAACAGAAGCATCGGTCAAACACAAAGTATCAACCGCATCGAACATCAAAATCGGCGGATAATAAACGCTGATTTGAATGGTATCGGAATTGGAATAGCAGCCGTATTCATCTTGAAACTGGTAATATACCTCGTGAACACCGCCACCAGCAACCAGTGGATCAAAGGTGTTGCCTACAACGCCATTGCCTTCAAAAATGCCACCTTCGGGCAGAGCAATCAACATTTCCGCTCCACCTTCAATGCACAATTCGGAATCACCTACTGCAAACGTGATCTCGGGTTCTTCCACAAAAATAACTTCTATAGCCGGCGAGGTATCGCGGCAGCCGTTTTCTGCTGTGCCCGTAGCGTAATAAAGGCCTGGCTCTGAAACGGTGGTGAAATAACCATCATCGCCATTGTTCCATGTCAACTCTGGAGCACCAGTGGCTTCCATATATACTGTGCCGGTTCCACAAAAAATCGTAGGACCAAAAGCTACTGCCTCTACTACAGGGCGTTCCAAAACGGTCACTTCGATGCGATTGGATACGCTATAACAGCCATTGTCGCGCAAACCCACAGCATAAACAAAGCCTGGTTCTTGCGTATCTGTGATGGCCATTGTGTCGAGGTTAAACCATTGGTAATGTGCAGCACCGCCCGCGCAAAACTCTGCAGTCGAACCTTCACACAAAATGGTATCGCTCAAGGCATGAATTTCAACTTCTGGATTGTCGCAATCCATCAGGCGCGACACGATACCGTCCCAGCCTCCGTTGTATGCTGCACCCTCAGATGTACCATACAGCGCAGACGATTCGGAGTAACCCGCATACACCACCTTTCCCAAGCGATCCACCACAATATCGGTACAGAAATCATCTTCCAAACCACCGATATACGATGCCCATATTTTAATACCCGCAGCATTCCAACGGGCCATAAACATATCCGATCCACCTACAAGCGTTTCAAAGAGTGGGTTGATCACTTCCATGTCGGAAGATTCGGTGTTGGCACCCAAAAACACATTGCCCATGATATCCACTGCAACCGCAGCAGGAGTATCATTGGCTGCGCCGCCCAGGTATTCGTGCCACAACACATCGCCCTCTGCAGAGTATGCTGCCACAATGATATCGTAGTTGTTGTTGGTGATTCCGGTTGAGGTGTTCAAAGCGGCGATCCAATCGCTGTTGGTCGAGCCTGCAACTACAGTAGCACCCGAAGGAGCAATAGCTACGCCTTCGATGGCATCGTAGTTGGTGCCACCAATGTATTTGGCCCATACCAATCCTTCGGTATTCAAGACACCAACAAAACCGTCGCTGATGCCACCACCAAGAATCGGTGTATCCATGCTGCTGATGAGCGCAGAAGGCCCGCCTCTACCAACAAAATGCAGATCACCTTCATTGGTTACTGCGATGTCTGTGACATAATCCGCAAAATTTCCACCCAAGTAAGAGGCCCAAACGACCTCACCTGTCGACATGATTTCGCCCATCAATCCATCGGAGGTGCCACCGCCGTAGGTGTCTTGATGCATCATGGGGTAAGACAATGACGATGTGCTGGTATTGCCACAGAAAAAGATGCGCGCATCTGGTGTGCATACCAAGCGAGTGATGACATCGCGGCCACTGCCTCCCAAATACGAAGAAGAGAGAAGTGTTCCATCAGGACTGATCAATGCAACAAAACCGTCGGAAATACCTCCGCCGTATGTCGTTTGACTTCCATCCAAAGCAATATCTGCGATGGAAGAAGTATAGCCACCGACCAGAATGTTGCCGTCGGGCAACTCACAAATCGCTGTGCCAAAATCACTCGAAGAACCGCCGATGAAGAGGCTCCATTGGACTTCGCCTTCAGGATTGGATTTGGTAAGATAAGCATCGCTCAAACCGCCTGCGTAGCTATTCAGAAAGGCCAAATCGGCCAATGCTTCGCCATCGCTGATCATTCCAACCGCATAAACACTGCCGCCGTAATCGGCTACAAGCTGTTTGGCATCGTCGTAGTTTTCGCCACCTACATAAGATGACCATAAAACACTCGGACTGAAATCAATGGCGGAATTGAATTGCGCGTGACTTGTCCAATGACAAAAAGCGGAAAGAATAAAGAGTAGAAGAATGCCACGAGGGCGCGCGCCGCTGAAGGGCGAATGAATCAATGCGTTCATGTCCAATAGTTTTTAGTGTATTTAGTTTCGGTGGTCAGTTTAACGACACCGAATTCTTGCAGTTATGGTCTCTTTAACCCAAGGACAAATGAGAATGTTACATCAATTCGACAAAAACGCAAAAACCTTAGACGAAAACAAAACCTCCTGCACAATAAACCCGAAACTTGCACCATGAAATTTTTGCTAAAAGGCGAATTTCCCAGAAATGACGGCCCATTCCCGAGCACCACACCATGCCGACGCTCCGTTAAACAATACCAAAACCATTGTGATTCATCATTGCCATTCTCAAAACCGGATTGCCGAAGAGTGCGGTCCACTCAGATCAGACCTTTGGCTTTCAACTCCAGGTACTTGTTGATGGATTGAATGGACAGATCTTCGGGAGTTGATAAAACCGTTTGAATGCCCGCCTTTTGCAATCGCGCTGCAATGGCCCTTTTGTCGTGCAAGAGCTTATTGGCGATGGTTTGCGAATAGATATCGGATACAAAAGACACCTTGCCCTTGGCGTAATCTTTCAACTCGCTGTTTTCAAAAATCACCACCACAAGCAAATGCAGTCGGTTCAGGCGTTGCAGAGCAGGCAAGGCACGCAACAGCGCATACTCGCTTTCGA
>CANHSF010000021.1 GCA_947463065.1 Flavobacteriales bacterium
AAGTCGGTCTGCGAACCCAACAATTTCAAGAATTCGAACTGTTCGAACTCAAGTCTCGGCTTTTGTTGTCCACCATGCTGTGGCAAAACGATACGTTGAGCCAATCGGCCGTGTACATTGCCGACGGCGCTATGCCCGCCAATCCCAATGTTTTCAACGACTTCCAAAACTGGATCAACAATCAGTTTTTGCGTTCGCTCGATTCCCTGCAATTTACACACCCCGAACTCAAACAATACGAGGCCAAACTCGATATGACGGATGCTGAACTCCGTTGGAAAAGAGAAAAAGTCAAACCCAAACTGAACCTCGAATACAATCTCTTGGCAGAACCCATCGGAAGTTCCGAGGACGTGAATTTTTCAACCGACAACTACAAATGGGGAATCGACTTTTCATTCCCGTTGCTCGCCCGCGCCGCTCGCGGTGACTTGCGATTTTCGCAAATCAAACGGGAAGAAATTCGCTACGCCTACCAACAAAAAACACAGGAAATCAAAAACAAGGCATTGACCTCGTATCGCGCACTGTTTGCTCTGGAAGAGCAATTGGTAACGGCCGGACAAAATGTAGAGGGATATTTCACGCTGCTGGAAGGCGAACGCATTCGATTCAATAACGGTGAAAGCAGCTTGTTTATCTTGAATCAACGCGAAATTCAATACGCCGAATCCCGTATCAAGTTCATTGACCTGCAACAGAAAAAAATCAAAACCTATCTCGAACTCGCTTATTACTTGGCCCGCATCCAAGCTTTATAACGACCAGCACATCGGCATCAATGCCCTATGGAACTCGTTCGATGAACAAAGGGATTGAACCGGCCTTTTTTGCAGTAACCGTAGAGATACATCCACCGCAACGGAAACAACAGCAGCAAAGCCCCTGCGAATACAACTTTCAAAAGTCGAACACGCTGGATGTTGATGGCTTCATTTTGCAAAGTCGCTTGAGTCAGTTCGTCTGAGCGCAATTGTAGTTCCATCAAGCCTTGTCCGCGCCAAATCCGATTGTTCTCCAACCTACTGCGCCAATCCTGGGGCAAATGTTTGGCTCTAAAGGCATCGATAGAATCAAACTTCCACCCCAATTGAATCAACCGATGGTATAACACCGATGCCGAATCGTAACGGCACTCGATGGCACGAATGGTCTCCTCGTTGGGCGAATGAAGGCTCAGCCATTGGCAAATCGCATTCTCAGCTATCCATCGCTGAACCGAATCGGTGGACATGCTCAATACGCTGTCGGCCTGCTGGCGCCTGGCCAATCGTTGGTCCAATTCCTTCGCCACCACAAGACGATCTGACATCAGCACCACCACTACCGCCGTGACCAAAACAGTAAATCCACAGAACGCATAGAACTCCTGTACCGAAACGTATTCGGTATCGATCTCGCGTCGAATCCATTGAATTAACCTTCTCTTCACCGTACAAACATAAGATGAATTCACCCATTTTACGGGCGCTTTGGATGATTGGAAACCCTCCGAAGTTGCGATCAGCCCATCGCCATTGCACTATCGTTCGTAAGTTCCAAGACCAAGGCAGTGGTATTGCGCTGCGAGATGTGTTGATTCAAGTCCTCGACAAGCTGCAGCCGATCCATCAATAAAACCACTACAGCGCTGGTAATGACCAACGAGAAAGCGCAAAAGACATAAAACTCCTGACGCCAGATATAACGCCGATCGACCCGTTGCGCAATGAATTGTTCTATCTTTCGCTTCACTTAGCAATCATAACCATGAAAATCCATTTGTTCCTCGTGCTGCTCGTTTTGCAATCTTGGGGAACCATTGCCCAAACCAAAACCGTAATCCGCATCGCTGGCACCAAATCGGACAGTCGTATCAAGGACTTTGCTGTACTCCCCAACGGCGATTGGCTGGCGATCGGGCAACACTTTACCTATACCGATTCGCTAACAATCCCCAACATGGCCGTTCTCATGGATAGCACAGGCCACGAAAAAAAACGACTTGTTTTTGGCCAGGATGGAATAAACAAAAAACGATTCAACAGTCCAAGAATTGACCGAAGGATCAAACGCATTGTGCAATTCCCAAATGGATCCATATTCCTCATCGGTAATCACTATCAAAGTTACCCTACTGCAATTGGATTGTGGATCGTTCAAATCAATGCCCAGCTCGAGGTGATTCAAGAACAGGTGTTATTGGATGTTCGCGCTACAAATGCCTATTACCTGCACGCCTACCGCTACCAAGATGATATGGTCATTGTATGTCAGACCTCAGAAACGGACAACACAAAAAATGGGCATTCCTATGAAAAGCTGTTTCACGAGGACATCCGAGTGGTGCGAATCAACCAAAAGCTCCAGATTGAACAAGAATGGAAACACTTTGCACAATCGACCAAAAGCAAGATTGAACACCTTCGTTTGCGCGATGCCCAGTGGATCGACGACACGTTTTACATTGGTGTGGAGTCCCATATCAACGATTCGGTGGGCAGCACCGCATCTCTCAACACCCCGCAGGGCATCAAGGTTTTTGCGGTCTCCATGCACAACAACGCTATAACAACACCATGGCATTTAAAGGACGCGCATTACCTCGACAGTTTCGCTGTGCATGGCGACTCGGTGGTTTGCAATTTCTCCATAAAAGCTCCAGACGATAGTTTGTATGTACCCAATTCCACTTTGGCCGCTTTCACAACCGACCAACAGCCCATTTGGAGCACAACACTCGAATCCCGTTGCAAATCACACGACATGCAATGGAATTCCAACGGCATTTGGATGGCTGGTGAAGTAAATACACTCACGGGAAGTTCGCGATTTTTGCGCCTCTACCAGCCCAATGGCCAACTCATTTGGTCGGATCAAACGTTGATCGCTTATGATAAAGAGTCAGTTGGATTCACGCGCCTCCGTGATGGTCGGATCGCAACCTTCAACATCGACTCGGGTTGGGTGTTGGAAGTCTTGGATTATCCACTTCGATAATCAACCCCATCTTTTTTTGGTACATTATGGCTCACGCACTATTTGTATGCGTGTCGCTTCTGGCAATTGCTGCAAGATACTATCCGGTATCAACGGCGCAGTTTCGCTCAAACAATTGCAAGGGTCGTTATGCCATTCCAACGAGTCCGTGGTCCATACTGCTCGAAACTCGCGATCAACTATGGAATCGGCTCGCCAATAGGTCGTCCGTGAAAAGCCCACACCGCACCGTGACCATTGATCATTGAAACAATGCTCCTGAAGAAAGACTGCGCGGCCTTCACACACCAAAAGACAGCGATCGATCAAGGCGTCGTCGATCCAACGGATCATCCAAAGGTCTTCGATCCTTTTGAGCGACAAGGCAGGTTGGTTCGGTCCCGATCCGACTCCCTTTTTTGAAGGCATCGACCGCTGTTGTGGCACATGACTCAACTCCTCCCATTGGGCTGAAGTATCAAGCATGACAAGGGCATGCAAACTATCGACCTGATGTCGGTATGCCGCTGAACTCAGATGATCATCCAATAGCACCGCAGCTTTGCGCTCCGGACTTTCGTGTTCTACCGCAACCGCTGGTGCTGGTGACGACTGACATCCGATAACCGCGAGAAAAACGACAATCACCGCCCCTTTCATCATGCCTTACGCAATTGATTGTACCCGATTTGCACTTCCTGTGGCGGATTAAAATAGCCATAAGCCAAATGCGGAAACTCCTTTTTGATTTTATCCATCATGAGACGAATACCCATCCCTTCTTTCAATTCGGTAATATTGAGTTTACCCAAATACCAGTCGGGATCGATATTAAAATTGCGCCATTGGATCATGGACAAATCGCTGTACCGAATCCAGTCACGAAGTGCTTCGTATTCTTCCTCTTGATCGGTCATGCCGGGAAAAGTAAAATAATTGATACTCGCCCAACCGCCATATTGACGGGCAATGCGCGCGCTTTCGCGGATATCCTCAAACTTGTAGTTGTTGGGCAAATAATAGGCTTCGTAGATGTCTTTGCGCGCGCTATTGGTGCTTACGCGAATGCTATTCAAACCTGCCTTCATCAGCTCTTCTACCGCTGCTGGCTTACTACCGTTGGTGTTGAGATTGATGATCCCCTTGTCGGTGCGCTTGCGAATTTCTAGGATCACATCGCGCATGAGTTGCCAAACCAAGAGTGGTTCGCCCTCGCAACCTTGACCAAAACTTACTATGGCACGCTCGGCATTTTCCAAGTGCGGTACAGTGAAGTCAACGATTTCTTGCACGGTAGGAATAAAAGTCAAGCGATCTTGCGGCGAAGTCAACTCATGTTCTTCGGGCTGAAAAGAGATACATCCCAAGCAGTTGCTATTGCATGCGGGTGAAACTGGAATTGGACATTCCCAGCGGCCCAAGAAAAAATTGCGTGCCGCAGGACAACAATATCGTTTGCTGCAATTGTTGCCCAAATGTTCGATCAGTCGATTGCCGGGGTTGGCAGCGATCTTTTCATCTGTTTTTTTGACGATGTATTCTTGATCAAAATGCTCCAAATCTTGTCGGGTATCGGGATCGATGCGCACCGCAGTGGTATAGAATTTATCGTCGAGCCAGCCTACTGTGGTGTAACAATACAGGGGCAAGGTCGGTGCGTTGTCCTCATCGGTGCCAAATGCAGCCATATACAGCTGCGTGTATGCAGGAGCATTGAGCGCTGCCACGGCTTGCACTTCCTCCAAAATCTCGAACTCGCCGGTCTCTACATCCAATCCATACGGACGGCGGCCCGGCAAGGTGAACAAATCGCTACCGAAGGGCAATTCGATAAAGTCCTCTGGGGTCAATGGATAGACGTTGTAGCCCGACCGCCCCACGGCCTCATAGCGGGTATCTTCAAAGATGTTGCCGTCAGCATCGGCAAAAACCATATAGGGTACGCGGTGAGGATGTTTGCTCATAATGGATACAATTAGAATATTCGTTCGGTTTTATGTTCAACAGCATCCGCCGCCGTCATAATGGTACGTGCTTTCAGAAATAAAAATATCGTTTCGGCCCAATGCGGATAAGGCACCCGCCGTTTTGTCACAAACAGCAAGTGGTTGATTGGCCAGCAACACGTGTCCTGCGCGGTCATCGAAGTGGGATTCGTTGCCGAAATAAATGGCGGCCTTGCCCGTAAATACGCATGGACCATCGGCGGGCATCGGATCTTTGATGGCACACACTTCAACGCTCTCGATGTACAATTGCTCTGTCGTGTCGTAATGTGCTGGATCCAAAATGCGATACGGGCGTTTGGCGCGGATTTCTACGGTTCCAAATCCCACCGAGGTAATCAGATCAATGTACTCCTTCAAAGGCAATGACCCGCTCAAGCACAGGGCGCGCAGGCGATCGTCGTTGCGCAAGGATTCGGGCATGTGTTGATTGCAAATGGGATCGGACAGCACTAGTCGGCCATGGGGTTTTAGCACTCTGTACATTTCGGACAAGGCTCGGCGCAAGTCGTCTTGTTTAAAAATATTGAACAAGCAATTTTGAGCCGCGACATCGATACTCTCCGACTCCACAGGCAAATCCAATGCATCGCCCATGCGCAAGTCCACATATTCGCTCTTGAACCATTCGTTTTCCTGTTCGGCTTCTACAAAGTTTTTGCGCGAAGCCTCCAACATTTCTTCGACCACATCAACGCCAATCACTCCCGCCTTTTGCCGACTGAAATAGGCAAATTGCAAGAGCTCCATTCCGCCGCCTACACCTACATACAATATCTTCGGTTGATTGCTCAAATCGCGGGGATGCACCGTACTTCCACAACCATAGTTCATTTGTTGCATGATGCGCGGAATACGCAATCCGGGCAATTGCCAGATCGGCGTGGTCGTACAACACAATCCCACATCGGGGGTTTTGGCCGCAGAGGTGTAGAGTTCGCGAGTGGCGTCCAAATAACTCATCTTATTTGATCTTCAATTTGGTTTGACTCAACTCTTGAATTTTTTCGACCCATACCAAGGTGGCTGGACAGCGGGGCATATTGGGGGCAAAGACATCTTCCACTTGATCGAAAAAATCCTTGCGGTGAAAGTGAGGAAACTCAGCGCAATCCTTGGGGCGCAATTCGTAAATCGTGCACAGGCGGGTGTCGGTGTTGTAATGCTGACATGGGGTGTTGTCGTTCATGATGTCCCCGTTGTCGTCGGTGTATAAATACTTTTCGTAGTACTCGTCATAGGTCATGCCCATGTGAGCTGCTACACGCTTGATTTCGGATTTGGTCCAGGTTGGTGTCATGGAATTGCAGCAGTTTCCGCAGCTGGTACAATCGATTTTTTTCCATGTTTCGGTACGCGCCTCTTGGGTAATGGCATACATTCCAGCGGGCTTCTTGCGAACCAACTTCTTCAAATACGCTGTTAGTGCCTTCTTTTTAGCATGAGCCCTTCTGGTGTAATAGGGCACATTTAGTTTTTCCATACAATGAGATAGATAAGGGGGTAGATTTAGTTGTCTTGCGAAGCGCTGAGGATTTCCATTTTCTCACGCCAGACGGGTGGAATCGCGATGGATTGTCCTGCGGCATGATCAAAACAGACCATGACGGAACGGCCCGAGGCACAGAGTACACCGTCCTGACGCACAATGCGGTAGAACACCGTGAAGCTCTTCATCCCCATGGATTCGATAGCCACATGAATGGTGATGGTGTCGTTCAGCAAAACAGGAATTTTATAGTCGATTTCATTGTGTGCGACCAAAACGCCAAATTGTTTCCAATTCCATTGACCGCCAACCAATTGGCGGAAATAATTGATGCGGGCCTGCTCAAAATAGCTGAAATAAACAGCATTATTGACGTGTCCCATGGCATCAATGTCAGAAAAACGAATTTCAGGTGAATATGGTGTGATCTCCATCATACATTTGTTAGCGCATACAAAGGAAAGCCTTGGAGCTCAAACCACCACCATTATTTTAGGATAATTTGAGCCAAGCCTTGTGCACGAAACCAATTGTGGCAGATGGGGCCTTTCCCTTGGCACATGCATTACATAAAATAAAAACGATTTTGAAATTTACAGAATTAGGACTTAACGAATCTTTGTTAGAAGGCATCCACTCCATGGGGTACAGCGAAGCCACCCCCATTCAGAGCCAGAGCATGCCCGTCATCTTGCAAGGGCAAGACCTCATGGGAATCGCCCAGACAGGTACCGGCAAAACGGCCGCTTTTCTTTTACCCGTTTTGAACCGCGTTGCCGATCACCCCGAATGGACAGGCGTCAAAGCGCTCATTGTGGTACCTACCCGCGAACTTGCACAACAAATTGATCAGGCCGTAGAGGCCTACAGCTACTTCACCGGCGCCAGCAGCATGGCCATCTATGGCGGCGGCGACGGCATGGACTTTTACAACGAAAAAACAGCCATTCAACAAGGCGTAGACATCGTCATCGCAACACCCGGTCGATTGTTGTCGCACCTCAACGTCGGTGCCGATTTCAGCCAAATCCGCTTCTTGATCTTGGACGAAGCCGACCGTATGATGGATATGGGCTTTCAACCCGATCTCATCCGCATCATCAAAAAAGTGAATCCCGATCGCCAAACCTTGATGTTCAGCGCCACCATGCCCGACAAGGTTTTGGACTTTGCGCACAGTTTGCTCAAAGACCCTGTGACGGTCAATATTGCGCTCAACAAACCCGCCAAGGGTGTTCAGCAAACGGCGTATATCGTCAACGACGGTCAGAAAATGCCCATTTTGGTAGATCTTCTGGCCAATTATGTCAATGAAAGTGTCATTATCTTCAGTTCTACCAAACAAAATGTACACAACCTCTACCGCGCTTTAAAAGGAAAAATGCCCGGTGTTGGTTACATCAGCAGCGACCTGGAGCAGAATCAACGGGAAGAAATGCTCTTGGACTACCGCAGCGGAAAAATCAATGTCTTGGTGGCCACCGATGTGATGAGTCGTGGAATTGATATTGCCGGTATCCGATTGGTGGTCAACTACGATGTCCCTGGCGATGCCGAAGACTATGTGCACCGCGTAGGACGCACCGCTCGTGCCGATAAACGCGGCGAAGCCATCACCTTTGTTGGCCCATCCGATCAAACGCGCTTTTATAAAATCGAAGTGCTCATCGGCAGTGCCGTCGAAAAGGCTGTGGTCGATGAAAAGTATGGCCCAACCCCCGAATACAAACCCACACGACGTGGAGGTGGAGGCGGCGATGGTGGCCAACGCCACAGTGGCAAAGGACCTCGCCATAAAAAGTTCAATCGAAATCGCCCCAAAGGCCCAAAAACATCATGATTGCCAAACCGACGTACGATACGGCATTGCGCGGATACATTGATCTGGTGCAACACGCCGATGCATGTGCGGCATTGCACGAGAACACCAAACTATTCAACGCATTGCTCAACAGCTTGACCGAAGAACAATGGATGCACCGCTATGCGCCGCACAAATGGTCGATCAAACAAATGGTTCAGCACATCTCCGATGCCGAACGTATATTCGGTTATCGGATGATTCGTCTGTTGCGCAACGACGCAACTCCGCTTCCGGGGTATGACGAAAACCATTTTGCCGACTATGGTCATGCCGATCGGTATTCGGGGCAAGAACTTTTGACCGAGTGGCAACATATTCGGCACGTCACCACGTGGACTTTGGACCACGCGCCCATCGATATGTTGGACTTCGAAGGCCAAGCCAACGGCAACCCCGTCACTGCGCGCGCCATTGCCTTTGCCATGGTCGGCCACGTGGCACACCACATCACGATCTTGCACGAACGCTACGGAATCGCTTAAATAGTCATGAAAACAAATATCCTCGTCTTCCCCTGCCTGTTGGCCCTCCTGTTGGCCGGTTGTATGAGTGTCAAAGTGAAAACATCAGGGCCGTCCGCCCTACCCGATCGCGATCTCACCAAATATGTCGACCCCTTCATTGGTACTGGTGGACACGGCCACACCTATCCGGGTGCCACTTGGCCATTTGGTTTGGTGCAATTGTCTCCCGACACCCGACTCGAGGGTTGGGACGGTTGTGGGGGATACCATTATAGCGATTCCATCATCTATGGATTTTCACATACCCACCTCCAAGGTACCGGTGTGCCCGACTATGGCGATATTCTTTTCATGCCCACCAACCACCGCATCAAGACAGCGCCCGTATGGAAAGATGCCTATAAATCATCGTTCAGCCATTCCGATGAAAAAGCCAAACCGGGATACTACGCTGTAAAATTGCAGGACTACAAAATTCAAGCGGAGCTCACTGCCACTGCGCATACCGGCATACACCAATACACCATGGCGGCAGGCGACTCGTGCAGATTGTTCATCGACATGATGCACCGCGACAAAATCTCGTACTACGACATTCAAACCATTGGCGATACTGTAGTGTGCGGATATCGTGTGTCGCAAGCATGGGCGACGGAACAGCATTGTTACTTCTATGCGGTGTTCAATAAGCCTTTCAAAAATTTCACCCAACTCGACATCACCTACCGCGAGCCCAATTCAGAGGGAAAAATGTCGCAGGTGTTTGAACAAGTGCAAGTGTTTTCATTGCAATTTGACCCGACAGACAAAATCATGGTCAAAGTAGGCATTAGCGGTACCGATATCGATGGTGCACGCAACAACATGCATGCCGAGGCCCCGCATTGGGACTTTCAAAAATATGTGGCCCAAGCGCAAACCAAGTGGAATACCACGTTGAGCAAAGGACGCATTGAAGAAAACGATGCCCAAGAATGCGAAAAATATTACACGGCACTCTACCACTGTTATACGGTTCCCAATATATGGAGCGACGTTGATGGCCGCTACCGGGGTATGGACAATGCCATACACCACGCCGAAGGCTACCAGCGCTATACCGTGTTTTCGCTTTGGGACACTTACCGTGCCTACCATCCCTTGATGTCGGTGTTGGAACCCGAGCGCACCCGCGATTGGATCCGAACATTTTTGGGCATGTACCAAGAGCGCAACGAATTGCCCGTATGGGAATTGGCCGCCAACGAAACCTATTGCATGATCGGCTACCACAGTGTCCCAGTGATCGTAGATGCATACTTCAAAGGCATCACCGACTTCGATACTGCACTGGCGCTCGAGGCTATGATCGCCACCAGCAATGGACCTCAAGAAGAGAAAAAAGCCTATGCTGAATTGGGTTATGTGCCTGCTGATCTATTCAGTGAAAGTGTTTCAAAAACCTTGGAATTCGCATACGACGATTGGTGTATTGCTCAGTTTGCTCAGGCCATTGGTCGCAACGATGTTTATACCACGTACATCCGCCGCGCGCAAAATTGGAAAAATATTTTTGATGCACGAACAGGCTTCATGCGTCCGCGCCGCAATGGAGGTTTTCCTGAGCCGTTTGATCCTTTTCAGGTCGACTTCAACTTTACCGAAGCCAACGCATGGCAATATGCATTGTACGTACCGCAAGACATTCCGACATTGATGCAATACCATGGCGGCCCGAAGGCTTTCTCCCAGCATCTGGACCGCATGTTCACCGCCGAAGCCAAAACCACAGGTCGCGAGCAAGCCGACATCACTGGACTTATTGGTCAATACGCGCACGGAAACGAACCCAGTCATCATGCTGCTTTTCTGTATGCACATACCGGATTCAAAGAGGACCGCGACAAAATGATCAGCTATGTACAACGTATCATGAATGAGTTGTACACCACCGAGCCCGACGGATTGTGTGGCAATGAAGACTGCGGACAAATGTCGGCGTGGTATGTATTGGCCAAAAACAACATCTACTCCACCGTGCCCGGTATCCAAGGGTTTCAATTGATCGATCCCAATCGAGGAGGAACGGCAATGTTGGGTCATACTCCTGTAGCGGTGATGAATGAATTGCCCGCGATAAGCGAAAACCTGATCACCCCGCTGCCTGTAATTCTTGGTCCAGTATCCGCTTTCGAAACCGATGCAAAAGTTGAAATCTACTGCTCCGATCGCGATGCACAACTGCACAGTGGCTATGTGATTTTGGACGAACAAGGTCAACCCACCCGACGTGTCACTCAAAATCCTTCTGCTCAAATCATCAGCGAACGCATCCAGCAAAGTACACGATGGTTTTGTTATGCCGAGGTGGAAGGCCGTGCGGCATCGGATACATCGATGGCCCAATTCTATAAAAAGAACAACCGTTACAATGTCCTCGACATCGCACCATACGACCACCAATACCATGCTGGAGGCAACCTCGCTTTGATCGATGGATTGCGTGGAAGCAGCGATTTCCGCATCGGTTCATGGCAAGGCTACCGCGGCGCATTCAGCATGACGGTTGACTTGGGTGAAGCCACATCCATTGAACGTGTGCGATTCTCGTGCCTCGAAGACATTAAATCGTGGATCTGGTATCCCAAAGCCATTGAGATCTACGGCTCCAATGATGGCCTCACCTTTGAGCGCATCGAACGCAAAGAGCTCAACACCTCAACGGACGATTACACCCCCAAGCACGACGAATTTGCGTTGCCGGTGAATGGCACCTATCGCTACATCAAAGTGGCGGCCGATCAGCAATTCGCCATCATTCCCCAATGGCATTTGGGCGCAGGTGGATCTTCGTGGATCTTCATGGACGAAATTGTAATCGATAAAGCGAAAAAGAAGTAACGGCTTGTTATGGCAGAAAGCAGTATTCTATTGAATCATCATCTCGCGCAAACCACGATGTATCCCATCGGTACCGAGATCAGTCATGCCAAAGGGTTGTACATCTATGACACCCAAGGCAAAGCCTATATGGACATGGTATGCGGCATTGGAGTGAGCAATTGGGGACATGGCAACGAACGCGTGAATGCAGCGATCAAAGCACAAGTCGACCGCCATTTGCACGTGATGGTCTACGGTGAATTTGTGCAAAGCGCCCAAGTACTCGCCGCTCAGCGACTCATTGATTTGATGCCAGCACCTTTGGACACCTGTTACTTTGTCAACAGCGGCACCGAAGCCATCGAAGCGGCCTTAAAATTGGCCAAGCGTGTAACGGGTCGAACCCAATTGATGGCGATATCGGGAAGTTATCATGGCAACACGCATGGTTCGATGAGTGTGAGTCACAACGAAACCAAAAAATCAGCTTTCCGACCATTGCTCCCCGATGTAGGATTTTTGAATTATCATGACCTGGAAGACCTGCACCGTATCGACCAGCGCACAGCGTGTGTATTGATCGAAACTGTGCAAGGCGATGCGGGCGTTCGTTTGCACAGCCCCGAATACATGCAAGCATTGCGCGCGCGGTGCACCGAAGTAGGTGCTTTGTTGATCTTGGATGAAATTCAATGCGGTTTAGGTCGCACGGGAAGTGTTCACGCGTTTGAAGCCAAAGGCATTGTTCCCGATGTGTTGGTCTTGGGCAAGTCCTTGGCAGGAGGAATGCCGGTGGGATGTGTGGTAGCAGCTCGATCGCACATGCAACAATTCACGCATTCGCCAATGTTGGGACACATCAGCACTTTTGCTGGTCATCCGGTCATTTGTGCCGCTGTCGCCGCCAACTTGGAAGATTATCGCATACGATTAGCGGAAGCGAACGTGGAAGGAAAAGGACACTACATCACCGAATTTTTTCAAGCCCATCCGGTCATCGAAGGCATGCGCCGCGAAGGATTGATGCTGGCCTTTGACTTTCCATCGATCGATCATGTCAATCGTACCTTGGATCATTGCATGGATCACGGTTTCATCGCCTTCCGCTTTTTGTCGCGCCCCAACAGCATTCGTTGGGCACCACCCCTCAATATCACGATGGAAGAATTGGAAAAAGCTTGTCGGATCTTCTGGCAATGCGCAGAAGACCCATCCGCTGCGATGTAAAAGCACTGCGGCATCACAGTCCGTTCATTGCACAACACAGCGGGTAGTGGCCAATACGACACCATCTTGGGTCAACGTCAGCACATAGGTTCCACTCGCTAAACGAAGATCCTGCAACCGCACCGATTGCCCTTGGATGGCGTGTTGCGCGAATACCACCTGACCTTGCAATGAATACCATGTCAATGACGCGTTGTCTACCTCCTGCGACCATTGAACCGTAGCGAAGGATTGCAGCGGATTCGGAAAAGTCAATATAGACCAGATGGTATCCCCTTTAAAAAGCGAAGATTCAACTATCTCATCATTTGAAGTCAACTCCGCTGTATCCGCAATGACCTCTTGAAACACCGTTGTTTCCGAAACCATCAATGATGTCGTTTGGACAGGCGTAGCTTGCACGGTAGGCAGGATCGGTGCCACGGTTTCCGCTGCTGCTGCGCATGGACATGTATAATTGCTGCGCTTGATTGCCGCTGGATTTTCACGTGCCGTATCATAGATATATCCCGAAATGCACAACATGATAGGATCTTTCTCACCTTGGATATCCAACGAAAGATGTTTGCGCCAAGGACCGATGCGGCTCGAATCGTATCGGTAATTGATTTTAGTGGACTGACCGGGTGCAATGGGTTCGCGGGTACAAGCACCGACATCACAACCGCATGAGGTGCGTACGGATGCCACAATCAATGGAGTGGATCCCGTGTTGGTAATGACAAAATCACACGTACAATTCCCGTATTGGGGTAAGATACCAAAATCATGGGATGTCCTGTCGAAGGTAAAACTGGAGGCCAACAAGGGCGACGTCAACACCAGCCAGAACCCAACAATGGGGATAAGGATAAAATATCTTTTCATGAAGAAAGGGAAAAATGTGAAGAGGGCAAAAACGATACCAAAAGCGGGTCCATGCATGATCCGCTATTCGTCGAGGGCTACCGCCCCATTTCGATCATAAGCATGGCACTCGCCAATCATTACAGGAATGAGAAGAGCAATATTCTTTGTATCCTTTTGCTTTTGGTAGTGAAATAGCAGTCGAGCAGTAAACCAACTAAACTCGGGAAATCCGCGATCATTCACCATGAATGAAGTCAGGTGTTTGCGAACTTCGGCAAAGCGTGCGGCATCGAAATGATCGTGAGCATAAAGTAAAAAAACGGCCCAGGTCATATATTCATTGAATACAGCATAAGCGCTGGAATACCCCTCACTAAAGCCACCATTGGCCCAGATGGAGCGGTGACGCAAGGCCCGTCGTATCGATCCTTTGTACAGATCGCTAATGGGATTGACATAATTGTGATCGAATTCGGTGAACAACATGCGCGTGTCGCGAGATTCCCTTTCTTCAGCACTCCATCGGCCATCTAGCGTAGGAGCACTCACAAAAATGACCACTTCGCCAATTCGATAATTGGTGGAATGAAGCCCGTTGCAGAGCGGACTTATAACGACACGATAGCTGTTATAACGATTCGGAAATCGCGCCTCCAACCATTGAATTTGTTGCTCGGGAACCGCTTGTTCATGCATACGCTCAACCAAAACTTCATAATAGGAGCTATGACGGGAGTAAAAACTCCTGAAGTTCATGTGTTGGGCCAATTCCTCTAATTCACTTAAGTAAGGTTCCAAGCAATCGCGCCTCCCCCAACTGATATGGTCCAACTCGGTATTTCGGATCAGTTGACCTGCCTCGTTGAAATGGTAGTTGGCCGCATCCATGCGGAGCTGGTGATAATGGAGTGCCAATTGCTTACGCACCCGTTGCACCAATGGAAAGTCTTGATAACCCTCGAATGCAGCGATGACCTCATTGTAATAAGCGGTGGAATGCTGAATCATCAGCGAGTCATGAAGAGGCCTATTGGCCAAGGCATACACCACAAATATCAACTCATGCACCTCATGTACTTCAACACGCATTTCTGATGCAATAATGTTTGGCGCATCAGCAGCACGCGCTGTCCAACTGGATATCATTATCCAAGTAATTGCCATCACATGTCTTGGTGTTTGTGTCATCATTGATGTTCGTGATCTACTTACTCATACCTTCGGTTCATTCGACCTGAGGGCAAGATACACCGCAAAACGCCGTTTGCACCTCGACTGTGCTTAAGCAAGAACGGCAGTAAGGATCAGCAATTTTCAAAACACGTGCAAGCTATCGATCGCCGCGACGAAGCGCCAACGAATAGAGGACGTGCACAAAAAAATTACTCTCATACAAATAATTATCCGGCGACTGAAGATTCCGTGTGATGTGCATCCAGCCCATATCCATACGCAAACGATGTCCGATGCGATACTCCACCTGAACGCCTGCTCGATTGTGATCAAAGTGTTGGGCCGATACGGGGCTACGGGGCTGGATAAAAACCTCGTCGAAAACCATAATCTGTATCTTATCGGTGCATGCCAACTTCATGCCCCAACGGAGACGAAAGCGCGTCATGTCAGGCCTAGGATCATGAAACATCCGATATTCTAATCCACCGCGCCCTAACACACCCAGGCGCTTATTTCCCTGCCAATGCCATTCCGCTGACCCTGCAATCCGATACTCTTGCACCGGTTGGGAGGCGGCATCTTCACTGGTTTGAATAATTTTGTAATGGTTAAAATAACCGATCGGGGAAACTGCAAACCTCCAATGTGGTTTCCTTTGATATTGCAACCACATCCGATACGTCCACATTAAATTGCGATCCATGAGATTTTCATTGCCATAGCCATTTTGCCTGCGATGCTGTAGCTCATGATCCCATTTCAAATGGTCACTCCAACTTAGACTTAAAGTCGCTCTGAACCAAGCGTTGTAATGCTGTTGAGCAGCTACAGATGTTACCGCTAGCGACGCAAAAATTGGCATCAGCCAATAGGTTAACAACACGCTCGCTCCGATTTTTTGTCGCGCCGTATGCTTGTTCATCGACAGAAAAACTTCCGATCGTTTCATCGCGAAATATTATCTTTTACTTGGCGCATCCGGTCGAATCTCTTCAAAACGAACATCCTGTGCATCGTGTATTGATTTGCGCTGCGGAACAGCACAAGAGCCACTTCCACAACAGCCCACATTCAGCAGTGGCATCAGTGTAAAAACAGCGCCCATGGCCATAAGCAGGCCATTGCCCGAGGACACACCTTGGGCTATGATCCAAATCCCAATGCCCAAACGAAGCCATCGCCCGACATCCCATTTCCTTCCTTGTACCATGGTCATGTGTTTAGTTTACCGATAGCGCAACTCACCAATGATTTGGCACGACGAGCCATTGAATTGTTTCCCAATTCAGGATAACCCAACGCATTCAACCGATCGACGAGCAATGCCCTGTCGATTTCACCTTCCACTCGAATGCGGCCACTGGCTTCGTCAATCTCTAAACTACGCACGTTGGCCAATTCCAATAGCGCCTTGGTAATGCTGTGCACGCAGCCACCGCATTTCATGTTTTCTACATCTATGGTGTGATTCATCTGTGTTGTTATCTTTTTAAAGTGTTTTGAGCATCGCTTTCACGTCTTGCCAAGTCCCGCCGTTCCATACATTCGGGATTCCGCTGCGATCGAGAAAGGCCTTCGCTTGACTGCTGCGACTGCCGCTGCGGCAAAAGACCACCACGGCGCCTTTGTTTTTGAACTTGTCCAACTCCATGGGAATGCGATCCAATGGGATATTGACCGCCCCATTTACGCTACCCGCCGCGAACTCGCTTGCTGTGCGCACATCGACTAAAAACGCACCTTTTTGCATGGCCGTGCGCATGGCCGCATCATCTTGTGATGCAAAACGATTTTGAAATAATCCGAACATCATTGTTATGGCTATTAATATGATTATGATTTGATTCTGACCCACCCTTCTAGCAATGTATTTCACCCATTCTTATGACAACTGTTTCTCCCAGTCTATCACTCCTATACTCCAATTGGATAGAGCTTAAAAAATCCTTTCACACAACTTATATCCCTTCACCCAACTGAAGTCATTTTTCATTCACAAAAAAAATGACCAATTCTTCAAGCCGGTCGCAAATGCGCCTTGTAATATGCAACCCTAACCCATGCATTGCTTGCATTCGATATGATTGTTTAAGTAGTACAAATGTCAGGTGTTCCAATTGAACACATTGTAACGTGGGTTACAAAACAGAAAAAAAATAAATAAAAATCTACTACCGCGATATCGTTCCACATGCCGAGCCACAAGTCAAATCTTCATCAGCTATTGGCGATACACACCACCCGAATATTCTTGACGTCGGAAACCATTGTAAGAGTATAAAGACCTTCCATTTTAGCTCAGCGCTCTACGATTATTTTTTGTGTCACCGTATGGCCATCCGTTTCAATAGTCAAAAGATAAGTACCTCCATGATCCAATTCTTTTATATGGCGCTCGAACCGATTTTCGCCCACGACCGTATTGTTCAGAACGGCACGCTCAATGGTCTTTCCCACCGAATCATACAACGTCAATCGAACCTCTGAAGGTGTTTGCAATTGAAATCGTACGGCAAAATGTCCATCGTTGGGATTGGGAAACACGCGAAGCTGCAGGTCACTATTGCTATTGGGATTGAGAACATCCAACCCAGATTTCCCATTTCGTATAATGTAAACCTTAAATATTTGACTGCTGGCTGAACTCTGCGTGCCTGTATTACTGAAAAAAATATTCGCCGCAGTGCTGCTGATTCCACCATAAATGTATCCCACCAGAACACTGTCACCGGTCAACTGATCCATTTGAATGACTCCGTTTGCAGCATGCGGAACAGTAGGCAATGGAATAAACTCAGAGCCTGCACCCAGTAATCCTGGCATCTCGACGGGCAGTTTGTATTCGGCCATCACATTGTCCGAACTGCGCGTTACACGGGCAATGGCACGAACAAAGGGCACATTGTTGTCCTGCACCAACACTCCTCCGTCATCATAGTATTGCGCAATCCCACCAAAGAAAACGTTGTGCATTTCGTTTTGAGCAGCATCGTACATAGGCAAAACCGCACAATGATAGTGATTGTAATACTGTTGGAATCCAGGTTGAATGGAGTAACCTGCACTATCTATTACAACTGCATTCAAAAAAGGTAAATTCACATCGGGTTGAAATACGCCAGAAAATACCGTGACACCTTCAGACCCATCAGGCAGAATCTGTGGAACAGCGTTGTAATCTCGACGATGAAAGGCATTGACATCTACAATGGATGGAAAAAATTCAACGCTAAGATCTGTGCCATTGTCCATCACATTGAACTTCCGAATGGCATCCGTGTACACTTGGGTGTATGTTGGATTCCCCATAGGATTGTAATTGCCATCGAATTTATTTCCACCAATAAGATAATAAGTGGTATTGATTTTTTCCAAATGTCCTCCTGTTACGGCAAACATTGGATCATTGATGTACCGAAAAAATGGCTCTACATCAGTGCCATTGATAACGGCCTCGATGGTTTGTGAAACCGCAATGGCTGTGAAGAGATCAAACGTTTTACGCGTTTGCGTTGCGTTGTGAAATCCATACCCTCCCACAACGTACAACATATCACCCTCTTGATAAAATTCCATATTGGTCGAACTCAACTGTTCTTGCAGTGCTTCATCCAATGCACTCAGGGAGGCTGTCCACTTTTGCTGGGCTATCGGATCAACCACCATCAGTTGATTGTTGTTGCCCGCCACATCAAAAGCAGCAAAGGGTTGACGTCGATGCAAACCATCCAACCTACCGCCTACAATGAGCCATTTGCCATTGGCTTGTCCGAAAGCATACGATTGCAATCCACCCAACTCAGGTATATCAATACCTTCAAGATGAATTTGAAATGGTACAGATTGGGTACGAGCACCATGAACAAAAAATGACACCAATATGAAAAACACAAGTAACTTATTCATACTTTCTAAATATCAACAAAAGTACTCCTGCGCCTCGATCCATTAAGTGACTGAAATCACATTAAACATGAGAAGCATGTCATTCGGCACGATCACCAGAAAATTACGAATTGGGTTTGGTGCTATAAAAAAAGCGCAAAACGAGAATCGCCACCGCTACCACGATCAACACATGGACAAAGCCGCCCGCATGATAGGCGAAGAAACTGATCGCCCAACTCACTGCTAAGATCAATGCAATCAAATACAATAGATTTCCCATGATATAAAGTTTTTTTGTGATGATTTGTAGCATGTGCATTTCACCGCACAACTTGAACGATGTGGAAGCGTATTCTGCTGGATCAAAATCGATAGCCCAATGTGCTTTGATACCATAGAGACTTATACCTTGGGGTGATTGCACTACCATCGCCTGTATTGCTTTGTAGGTCCCAACCCGCGCGCAAAGCAAAGACTACATGATCGACATTCACATCAAATCCCGTCAATACACACAAGGTATTCTTACGAGCATGATCCTTCTTGAATTCTGTTTCTTGCTCAAAACTATTCGCCGTACTTGTGAACACATCTTTTTGGCGAATCAAATACGAATACTGCGGCCCCGCCAATAGTGTAAAGAAAGCGCTGGGCTTGAACGCCGCCATTACTGGAATATCCAGATAGGTAGAGGTTCTTGCGAAATCATATGTACTGCCCAACATGCGGCCGCTTCCTTTGAGCCCTCTTTGCGAAAGCAAGAGTTCTGGCTGCAAACCAAAATACCGGCCAAATGGAATGGTGGCAAACCACCCCGCAGCAATGCCCCATTTCGGATCGGCACCGAATTCCTGTCCCTTTGAATTGTACACATTGGAGTAATTCATGCCCCCCTTCAAACCGAAGGTCACACGCTCGCGCATATCTGCTGATGAGCCATCGATCTGACCTATAAGGGAATGACCTAATACAGTTAGCATCCCCAATAAAAGTGTGCTCTTATTCATATCGTTTTATTTTACATTATCGACTGTAACGTTTTTCAATGCAGTACCCAAATCGTCCATATCATGGCTGAATTCGGTTTTGAAGGACTGCCACTTTTCTTGATTGTCTTGTTTGTATTCGTGGATCCGCTTTTTGAGATCCGCATTCTTCTGTTCCAGTTCAGCGATTCGATTGGTATAGGAATCGGGATTGCTGCTTCCATCCTTTTTTCGCTGTGCCTTCAGCTCTGCGATGGTTTTTTCATTCTCGGCAATCTTCGTCACCATTTCCTGCTTAAAGATTTCAACCTCCTTGGCATATGCCGCTTGGGCTTCGATCATGTTCTTTTCAGCTTGCTCCACACCTGGGGGTGTTTTGACTTCATCCTTGGATGCGGAAGTGCAGCCTTCATTCGACAATACAAATACTGCGCATACCGCTGCAGTAATTGCCATAATTAATTTTGCTTTCATCTCTTTATTTATTTTATTGTGAATAAAAGGCTACCTCCATTCGTTACGATCCGATTCGAACGATCATCTTTCGGGTACGAATAAATGCTATATGTACCGAACAGAAATCCTATTCATTGGGCGCAGAGCCACATTCAGCAACGATAACCTGTATTTCGCCTATTGCACTTCTCATTGCTGGATGAATGGATACTGAACGAATCATAAGTACTTTTGAAAGTAGCCTTTAATGGATTACTCAATAAGAAATTGGCATCTTAAAGCGCCGCAATTATTTTATGCAACTCTTCTTTTGTCTTGCCCAACTTAACTTGAAGCCTTCCCAACATTTCATCCTTCTTGCCTTCAACAAACTTCAAATCGTTGTCGGTAAGACTGGCAAACTTTTGTTTGAGCTTGGCCTTCTGCTCATTCCAGTTGCCTTTCGCTTCTGTGGTGTTCATCTTTTTTTGTATTACTTGTAATAGAATTATTACACCGCAAAGTTGGATCGATGCTACGAGGCGTCCATTACACAATTTAGCATATCCATTACATCTTTGGTTGTGTTGAACCATTCGTTGTCAAATCGACATAAGCATTTCACTATGTCCCCTTAGGACAGCCAACAATAACGTATATTGACTCGATTGAACGCATCATTGTACAACGCATGGATTGTGCATATCCATGTCACGATTGGCAAAACGACGTGCTGACCATCTCGATCAGGTTCTTTGGATGCGAATGACTTTGAACTCTGTTCTTCTGTTTTTTTGATGCTCTTCTTCTGTTTTTGCACCCTTGATCAATGGAAATTGATCGTTGTATCCCCTCGCAAGTAAACGATCCGAAGAAATGCCTTTTGAAATCAAATAATCAACAATCGCACGCGCACGCCGGCATGTCCAACAAATCGAATAGCTATCGCTCATTCGCTCATCGCTATGAACTCCTACCTCAACAACCAAATCCCGCCTGCCGAGGAGATACTGCGCCAAACTGTCCAATTCCAATCGGGATGTAGGTTGCATTTCATCACTGCAATAACCAAACACAATATCCCAATGCACAGCCACATCACCAGAATCCAATAGTATGCTCTCATAAGGCATGCTCTGTGCATGCACCGAAAAGCAACCCATCGCAATCATGGGCAGCAGCGTTATTAAATGAATCCATTTGTTTTTTTGCATTCGATTCGCTTGTGTGCAATTCCAAAAACCTCTTTCGCTTGTCGACCTGGTTAAAACAAACAAAAAGGGCATCAACTCCATTTGTTGTTTATCTCGACGACCAAATCCAACCCAATTCTACGAATATTTATTCAACGGATCAACGGGTAAATTCCCATTTGGCCCAATAGCGCTTTTGATCACTTAGGCCTGTTCTTTTGACGGACGGTTTGACACCCTTGTTCGTCTTTGGCATCACGAAGGGCTATGCGAATCGGAATACCATTTTATCCAAGGTCAATCCCACGATGCAGGTAAATATTGCGATTCCAACGGCCTTTTATTGTACTCCGAACGCATGCAAAATGACCTCTTCTTCCGTCAAACTGAAGCGCGCTCAATTGGATTTTCGATTGTGGTATCGTCTCCACAAAACAATCAAAGCAACAACAAAGGCCACAGATAAACCCAAAACGCCATACATCAACAAGGCTATCCATTGCTCCACGCCATGTGCATTGGGCAAAAGCATGTCCAAGATGTCCTCGCTGCAGACCACAAAGAGTGCAGTGGTCACCAACCACATCGCCAAAAGCACAATGAGACGTTTCTTCATTTTTTGTTTCCAATATTAGCACAAAAACAATTCATTGTTAAGCCTGGATGATGTTATATTTGGACATCTGACCATTGGAGTCAGCAAACACCTGCCTTGGAAGGGACCTGTCCCACCT
>CANHSF010000022.1 GCA_947463065.1 Flavobacteriales bacterium
AATATCACACCCCCACCCAATTCATGTTGAAATATGGAAAACTCCATCAACCCAATGGCCACCAAGAGTTTCCCACATTCCAACATGACAACACCAACAACAACTTAAAATGTCTAATTTTGAACACTAAGGTTTAAGGGGTGCTTTCAGTAGCCATCTTGGCACAATATGAAAAAGGAGTCAAAGTCGCTGCTCAGTGCTCACGGGCCTTCGTCTCCGCTCAGTCACCGAAGAGCATTGTCCTTCGATGGTAATTTTTGATTGCAATATAAAAGATGATCGTAGACTCATTTGGGCATACGTATCGATACATCTTCGGCTGCCTTCGTCTACGCTCAGTCGGCGAAAGAAATACTCCTTCGATGGTAATTTTTGATTGCGATTTAAAAGATGATCGTAAACTCCTTTGGGCGTGCGTATCGATACATCTTCGGCTGCCTTCGTCTACGCTCAGTCGGCGAAAGAAATACTCCTTCGATGGTAATTTTTGATTGCGATATAAAAGATGATCGTAAACTCCTTTGGGCGTGCGTATCGATACTTCTTCGGCCGCCTTCGTCTCCGCTCAGTCGGCTTCACCGCCCCCCCTACCTCCATTTTCTCCCCCCAATTCCGGCAAAATCTTCAAACACCCGCATTTTATGAATAACTTGCGCGCGTCGAGCTCTTGTGCTCGCTTGTTTAGATGAAAACTCCTTACCAATTTCAAGCTCCCCGGGCACTGAGCACTTGGCTCCTAGGCGCCTTCTTTTTTATCCAATCCATCGGCGCTTTCGCCAACGAAGGCATGTGGATTCCCAGCCTGCTATCCGCCGTGTACGACGACATGAAAGCCTACGGCATCCAACTCACTCCCGAACAATTGTACAGCGTCAATGCCGGAAGCCTCAAAGATGCCATCGTCCTGTTTGATGGCGGTTGCACCGGCGAAATCGTGAGCGACAAAGGGCTGCTCTTTACCAATCACCACTGCGGATTTGACTACATCCAGTTTCATAGCTCGCTGCAAAACGATTATTTGAAAAATGGTTTTTGGGCCATGAACGCCGATCAAGAATTGATCTGCCAAGGTTTGTCGGTCATGTTCATCGCACGCATCGATGAAGTCACCGCAGCCGTGCGAAAAGGCATCACCGACGGCATGTCCAGCAAAGAAATCGGCGCCATCATCGCCGCCAATATCAAATCGCTTGAAGCCGAATACAAAAAAAATGAACCCAAACTCGGCCTGCAAATCAAGGCCTTCAACTACGGCAATCAATACTTTGCCATGCTCACCAAAACCTACACCGATGTGCGTTTGGTGGGCGCGCCTCCCGGAGATATCGGCAAATTCGGCGGCGATACCGACAACTGGGTCTGGCCAAGGCATACGGGCGACTTTTCGGTTTTTCGCATTTATGCCGACAGCAACAACGAACCCGCCACATACAGTCCCTCCAACCAGCCGTTTCGCCCTGCGCATTATTTGCCCGTGCAAACCGAAGGGGTCAAAGAAGGTGAATTCAGCATGGTCTATGGATTTCCCGGTCGCACCGAACATTTACTCACCAGCTTTGCCGTCGATTTTTTGATGACCAAAAGCAATCCGCTCCGCATCAGCATGCGCGACAACAGCATGGTGGTGCTCGAAGAAATGATGCGCGCCAGCGACGAGGTGCGGATCAAATACGCCGCCAAACAAAGCGGTATCGCCAACGGCTGGAAAAAATGGAAAGGCCAACAAATCGGTCTCACCAACTACAACGCCGTGCAACTGAAAAAAGACTACGAAGCCCGCTATCAACAATCCGCCAACCAAAAGGGCAATGAAAAATACAAGGATGTATTGGCCAAATTGGAAACGCAATACGCCCAAGCGGGTCCGTACAATCTTCTGGCCGCCTCGTTTTCGGAATTCATGTACTACGGTCCCGAACTCTTTGACTTCGCCTTCCGCTTCAATGAACTGGCCGAACAATACGATACCCTCGTGGCCAAAGGCAAGCTCAAGGAGGCCATCAACGGGCTCAAAACCGAAGCGCGCAGATTCTACAAAGACTTCGACCTGGACACGGAAATTGCGCTGTTTGACGAGCATTTCCCCATGTACCGCGACTACCAAGCCGAGGCCATCCGCATGGGCAATCTTTCTCAGATCGAAATTTTTCCTCGCATCCAAAAAGCTGGAACCGCGCAACTGTATCAAAAAAGCATTTTTGCCGATAGCACGGCATTGTTCAAGTTACTCGAAAAGTTCAATAAAAAGGCGGTCAAGAAAATCAAGTCGGACTATTTCTACCGCGAAGCTCTCTTGGCCAATAAACAATTCCAAAATTCCATTCGCCCCGTATTATTGGGCTACAATAAGGAGATAGAAGTATTGATGCAGGTCTACACTGAGGGCATGCTCAAAATGTTTCCGGGCAATTATTGGTCCGACGCCAACAGCACCTTGCGCATTTCGTTTGGCAAGGTCGAAGGCAGTGAGCCGCGCGACGGCGAAATTTATCGCTACTACACCACCGCAGATGGCATTTTGGCCAAGAACAGCACAGGCAACTACGATTTTGAAATCAGCGACAAACTCGCAACCTTGCTGAAAGAAAAAAACTACGGTCCTTGGTCCGACAACGGCGAATTGCGCGTGTGTTATACGGGCAGCAACCACACCACCGGCGGCAACAGCGGCTCTCCAGCCCTCAACGCCCGCGGCGAATTGGTGGGCATTAACTTCGATCGCAGTTGGGAAAGCACGATGAGCGACGTGATGTACAACCCCGAAATCTGCCGCAATATCATGGTGGACATTCGCTATGTGTTGTGGGTGATCGACGTGTATGCCGATGCCGATTATTTGCTCAGCGAAATGAAATTGGTGAAGCGACCAGCCAAGCCTTAGTGAACAACTTGAAAACGAAAACGCTGCATGACGCATGCAGCAACCAAAAGAGCCATCCTTGCGGATGGCTCTTTCGTGTTTAATTGTTCTAATTTATTACCAATTCTGCTTATGCGGCAGTGGTGGCAATAACCTTGTATTTTTCATTGAATGCCTCCCAATCCCAAATGAAATTTTTCATGAACTCGTCCAAGTTTTTGAGAAAAATTGGATTGGCGGTGTTCATTTGACTGAAGTATTCATCCTGGCAAGCGCACAGGTCGTATTTATAAAAAATAGCACGCGACATGGCGTACAATGTGTTTTTGCTCGGGCTGTTGACACGGCTCATGAAATCCTTGTATTCCTTCACCTTCACACCTAATTCGGCTGGCGTCATATCAAAAACAGGGGCCAATTTTTCGATGCAATACTGGATGATTTCCTGGTCTTGACCGTCTTTGAAATGTTGTGGAATATAACTGAAGTTACCGGCGATGACGATCATGAGAAATTTTCCGTAATCTTCCTCGCGCACGTTTGGAGATTTAACGAACTCGGGACTATCATTGATAAAGCCAGCAAGTTCCTTGAATCCCTTCTCTACTGTTTCAACAATATTGTGGGAGAATATATGTGCGGTGCGCTCCGATGTAATTTTCTTTTTTCCAAAAATTGTAAGCATAAGGAAAAAAATTTTGTTTGGTATTTAGAACAAATTGAACATCTCAAAAATAGAATGATCGCTCGGCATTGATGAGCCACGAAAAATTCACATATGAACATAGTTTTCAACCAAACGTTAACCCAAAATCAACATTAGAAAACTATTCCAACACGGGAACGCTTCAAATACGGCCGCTTTCTCTTTTTTTATTCTCAAGGTATGGCTATATCTCTTCAAACAAAAAACATTGCGATAAAGCCCGTCTTTATTGCTTTTCCGTATTTCACGACGTCTTCTAATGCTCATTTTGGGTTTAACGATCACACAACACCCACGCAACATTTCGCGCGCATCATTCGAGGCTGTTGAAAAAAAATAACACTCCGCACGAACACAGATGGATGCGGTGCAAATACCTCTCTACCTTTGCGCTCCAAACGGATTTCCCTATGTTGTACAAGGCCATTCTCAAACCCCTGTTTTTCCGATTTGCACCCGAGCGTGCGCATTATCGCGCCATGGACCTGTTGCAGTTTGCGGTCAAGATTCCTGGCGTTCGCGGTATCATGCGCTCCTATTACCATGTGCAAAACGACCGCTTGCGCAAAACTGTATTTGGTTTGCACTTTGCGAATCCCGTTGGACTAGCTGCGGGTTTTGACAAAGACGCTCGTTGGATCGATGCGCTCGACACCCTTGGATTTGGCTTCATTGAGATCGGGACATTGACCCCCGTGGGGCAGCCGGGCAATGATCAGCCCCGCCTATTCCGCCTGCCCCAAGACGAAGCGTTGATCAATCGCATGGGCTTCAACAATGAAGGAGTCGTAGCCGCGGTGGCCCGCTTGAAAAAACGCCGTTCCGATATTTTGATTGGTGGCAATATTGGAAAAAACAAAGTCACCCCCAACGAAGAAGCCGTCAACGATTATCTGATTTGCTTTGACGCACTTCGCGATGTGGTGGATTACTTTGTGGTCAATGTCAGTTCGCCCAACACCCCCGGCCTGCGCGCCTTGCAAGAGAAAGGTCCGTTGTTGGAAATCCTGCGCACCCTCCAAAACAAAAATCTGGCAGGCCCAACGCCCAAACCCATTTTGCTCAAAATAGCTCCCGATCTCACCAATGAGCAATTGGATGACATCATCGCGATCGTGCAAGAAAGCGGCATCGCAGGAGTCATCGCAACCAATACCACCATCGATCGCTCGGGATTGACCACTACTGCTGCCGCATTGGAAACCATCGGTGCAGGCGGATTGAGCGGTAAACCCGTTGCGCGCCGTTCTAGCGAAGTGGTGCGTTATCTCAAAACCAAATCCAACAATGCCTTTCCCGTCATCGGTGTTGGAGGTATTCATACCGGCGCCGATGCTCAGGAAAAAATCGAAGCTGGTGCCGACTTGGTGCAGGTTTACACGGGATTTATCTATGAAGGACCTTCGATTGCGAGGAATATCAATCGGTGGTTGATCAGGGGGAGTTTTTAGTTTTTAATTTTTAGTGCTGCGCTGGGTGCTGCGCACCAAGGGGTTGTAAAGGTCGGCCGCAACAAAAAATTCCAAGGAAGTGCTTTCGACCGAGGCCGTTGATTTGGATCAATGCAAACATTTCCACATCGGTATTGTTATCAAAGCGTCCTATCATTGCAGCAATGGAATACCCCCACAAAAAAGGATTTGCATTTACCACCTATGAAGCGCCGCTGATTGCGCCATTTGATCGGCTTTTTGACCTGTTCAAAGAGCTCATCGTGCATACCTCTGGGGATTTTGATGAGGCGATCGATTGGCTGCGGGCTTTGGACAAGGAATACAAACTTACCGACGAGCATTACACCATCGACGATTTTATCGAAGACCTCAAAGAAAAAGGGTATATCCGAGAGGAGATTCAACCGGACGGATCGGGCGGCATGGCCATTACCTCCAAAACGGAAAGAGCGATTCGCCAAGCTGCACTCGACCAAATTTTCGGCAATCTCAAACGCTCGGGAGACGGCAATCACAAAACCAAATACGCCGGTCAAGGTGACGAACAAACGGGCGAATTCCGGGCCTATCATTTTGGCGATTCCATCGAACGGATTTCGCTTACCGAAAGTCTGCGCAATGGGCAAATCAATAACGGTGTCGACCAATTTACCCTCACCGAAAATGATTTGGTGGTCGAAGATGCGCAATACAAAGCGCAAATGAGCACCGTGCTGATGATCGACATTAGCCACAGCATGATTCTCTATGGAGAAGATCGCATTACACCCGCCAAAAAAGTGGCTATGGCATTGGCCGAATTGATCACCACCCGCTATCCCAAGGACACCATCGACATTCTTGTTTTTGGCAATGATGCATGGACCATCGCCATTAAAGATTTGCCGTATCTGAACGTCGGACCTTACCACACCAATACGGTGGCAGGTCTGCAATTGGCCATGGACATTTTGCGGCGAAAACGCAACACCAACAAACAAATTTTCATGATCACCGATGGCAAACCCAGTTGTGTGCGCGAGAGCGATGGGCGGTATTACATGAACAGCAATGGGCTCGACCCCTATATCGTGGAACAATGTTACAACCAAGCCCAACAAGCCCGCAAACTGCACATTCCCATCACGACATTTATGATTGCGCGCGATCCTTACTTGCAGGAGTTCGTTGACAATTTTACCGCAGCCAACCAAGGCAAAGCATTTTACACCGGCCTCAAAGGCTTGGGTGAAATGATATTTGAAGATTATGAAACCAACAGAAAAAAGAAATTGAAATAACGCACATGAATATCCAATCGATCCGCACTCTGGGAGAATTGAAGCAAGCCGGTTATGTTTCAAAAAGCATCAAAGATGAATTGCGTAACAATTTGCGCGAAAAAATCAAATCTGGCACCCCGGCATTTGACGGCGTGCACGGTTTTGAAAACACAGTGATCCCGGAGTTGGAGCGCGCTATACTGTCGCGGCACAACATCAACTTGCTCGGTTTGCGTGGACAAGCCAAAACCCGATTGGCCCGCAAGATGGTGGAGTTATTGGATGAATTCATACCCATTGTTGAAGGCTCGGAAATCAACGACGATCCGTTGCAGCCCATTTCGCGTTATGCACAAGAAACGATTGCCAAGCATGGCGACGCCACCCCCATCGTTTGGATCCATCGCAGCCAGCGCTTTTTTGAGAAACTGGCCACGCCCGATGTTACCGTAGCCGACATTATAGGCGACGTTGATCCGATCAAAGCGGCCACCCTGAAGCTATCGTATGCCGATGACCGCGTGATCCATTATGGAATGATTCCCCGCGCCAATCGCTGCATTTTTGTGATCAACGAATTGCCCGATCTGCAGGCCCGCATTCAGGTGGCCTTGTTCAACATATTGCAAGAAGGCGACGTGCAAATCCGCGGCTACAAAGTGCGACTGCCCTTGGACATTCAATTTGTATTTACGGCCAACCCCGAAGATTATACCAATCGCGGAAGCATTGTTACCCCGTTGAAAGACCGCATTGGATCGCAGATTTTGACCCATTATCCCGAGACCATCGCAGTGGCGCGCAAAATCACAGAGCAAGAAGCGAAACTCAACACAGCACAGCAGGAAACCGTGTATGTGCCATCGCTTGCGAAGGATATTTTGGAACAGATTAGTTTCGAGGCCCGCGAAAGTGAATATGTGGATGCCAAGAGCGGCGTGAGTGCGCGCATGAGCATTACGGCTTATGAAAATCTGATCAGCACGGCAGAACGCAGAGCACTGCTCTCGGGGTCAGAACGAACGACCGTTCGGTTGGCCGATTTTTTGGGAGTTATTCCCGCCATCACGGGCAAGGTGGAATTGGTGTATGAAGGCGAACAAGAAGGAGCTGCTAAAGTTGCGCAGCAATTGATCTCCGATGCAGTAGCCCGACTCTTTCCACTCTACTTTCCCAAAATCGAAAAACTGGAGAAAGATCCATCGAAGAGTCCGTATGCTGCGATAATCGAGTGGTTTGCCCAAGAGCCCAGTTTAGATTTGATTGACGAGTCGAGCGATGCCGACTACCAGCAGGAGCTTGACGCAGTGCCGCCGCTCGACGCCCTGATCAAAAAATACCAGCCGAATGTGGGTAGCGAAGACCTCCACTTTTTGAAAGAATTTGTGTTGTGGGCGTTAGTAGAAAACAAAAAACTGAGCAAGGAACGCGTTGTGGAAGGGTTTCAGTTCAGTGATTTGTTTGTGCGTTAGGGGGAGGGATTAGCCGAGCATATACAGTCGGAATACTATTCCGATCCAAAATACCTGCAAATCCAAGCGTCCCGCTTGGGCGGGATGCTCACCGTGAGGGTGATCACGCATGCGCGCTCAAAACTTGCGCGAGCATACGGATTCGTTGGGCTTTTGAATCGCATTGACTAAACGCCCTGCATAATCTGGGTTCAATGTTAAACCTACTGACAAGGTACCCGCAATACCGCCAGTAATACCCAGAAAGGCTTCAAAACCTTGGAAAGTCCCTCCCACATTGATCTTACTAATCGCTGCAAGCACATTTACTTGCGATATGGAAATGCTGAGCTCTATGGCATCGCTAATGATTGAACCAATGGAAAAACGCCCGTCCGGGTCCACGAAGTTGGCGGACTGAAAAGGAACCTCCTTCCTCCTATGGCCGTTTTGCTTATTCTCTAGATGCCGCAACGATGGGTCGACAACTGCCCATCCATTCACTTTTCCTTCTCGTACTTGTCGCCCCAGCGGTCGCGCAACCATTGGCGCAGTTGCTGCTCTTTGCTGTTTTGACCGGGGGTGTAAAAGACATGGCCCTTCAATTCGTCGGGCATGAATTCGTGTTTCACAAAATTGCCTGCATGCGCGTGGGCGTATTGGTATTCTTGGCCATACCCCAATTCTTTCATCAACTTGGTAGGGGCATTTCGCAAATGCAAGGGCACCGGTATATTTGGGTTGGTGCGCACCATCGCCAATGCGTCGTCGATGGCCATGTACACCGAATTGCTCTTCGGCGACGTAGCCAAATACACCGCACACTCACTCAACACAATGCGCGACTCAGGCCAGCCAATGTTCTGCACCGCCCGAAATGTTGCGTCCGCCATCAACAACGCATTGGGATTGGCCAAACCAATGTCCTCAGCTGCTAAAATCAGCATGCGGCGCGCGATGAACGTGGGATCCTCGCCGCCTTCCACCATGCGCGCCAAATAATACACCGCAGCATTGGGGTCGCTGCCACGCATACTCTTGATAAAGGCCGATATGATGTCGTAATGCATCTCGCCATTCTTATCGTACAATGCCATATTGCTCTGCATGATGGTCTTGACCACCTTATTGGTAATGGCCATTTGTGGATCTTGCAATGCACCCACCACCAATTCCAGAATGTTCAACAGCTTGCGGGCATCTCCGCCACTGAGCTGCAATAGGGCTTCGTATTCCTGGATCTGCGGTGCCTTGCCAATGAGCCATGTGTCGGTTTGTAAGGCGTGATCAATCAAGCCGATCAGCTCGTCTTTGGTGAGCGACTGCAATACATACACCTGACAGCGCGACAACAATGCGCCGTTGACTTCAAACGATGGATTCTCGGTCGTGGCTCCTATCAAGGTCACCCAACCTTTTTCGACCGCCGCCAATAAAGCGTCTTGCTGCGATTTGGAGAACCGGTGAATCTCATCGATGAACAAGATGGCATTGCGGCTGAACATGCCCCCTGTCTTGGCTTGATCGATGACATCGCGAATATCTTTGACTCCCGCATTGATGGCCGAAAGCGAAAAAAAGGGTCGCTTGATCACCTGCGAAACAATCGTTGCCAAGGTGGTTTTGCCCACTCCCGGCGGACCCCACAAGATCATGCTGGGCACATGTCCACTTTCAATAGCATTGCGCAACACCGCATTAGGTCCCACCAAATGCTTTTGCCCCACATACTCGTCCAACGATTTGGGACGCAAGCGTTCTGCAAGTGGGATGTGTTGTTCCATGGCCTGAATTTACTGCAAAAAGATACGGATCAAGACTTCTTGTATACGTTTGGCCCAATCGGCTTCGGAATGATCGTGATCGGGAAATACGCGTGTTTCAAATCGATTGAAACCCGATTGACGCAGAAAGGCATCCACTTGTTTTTGATACTCGCCATAGGTGGCATCTTTACCTCGGCCACCATGATCCATATAGATAAAATGGTCGGTCAATACGGGCAATCGTCGGCTGGCGTACTTCTCCCAAGCTGCCATAAATCCGGGATCTGCAGACTGATCGGTCAGCGGCCAATTGGTGGACATGCAAAACGCCGCGCGAAACATTTGGGGATATTCCAACAGGCCATACATGGCCATCAAGCCGCCCATGCTTGCGCCTCCTATATAGGTGTGTGCGCGATCGGGAAATGTTGCGTAATGGCTATCTACGTATGGCTTCAGTCGAGTCACCACAAAATCCAAATAATCGTCGGAACATACGATGGGCTTGAGGTAATACAAGCTTCCACTCGGCCTTTTGGTGGCCATCGCTAGTTGTTGTTGCGCCGCACTCATTTGTTCGAAAGGCTTTTGCGGGGTGTATTGGCTATGGCGCAAACTGTCGGTAAACGAAATGCCCACCACCATCGTTGGCCCCAAAATTCCTTGTTGGATCAAATGATCCACGGTTTCATCCATGGTCCACTCCAAATGATTCCATGTTTTGTCCGCATCAAACAACATTTGTCCATCAAACATATAAATCACATTGCACTGCACCTTGGGGTCATATCCATTGGGTGTCCAAACCCAAGCTTTGACTGGAAAACCTTGCTGGGTGCGCAAGTCGGACACTTCATCCAATCGACCGGTCGTCATGGATTGCGCCATGGCCCATAGACTGGAGCAGATATAGAGCAAAGTGAAAAAAATCTTCATGCGATCAAAGCTTTCATTTCTTCTTGCATGCGTTGCGCTTCTAATCGTGCTGCCTGCGCAAAGTCGCTGCCCGATGAAGCGTATAAAATACTGCGCGATGCATTGATCAATAATCCGATGTCTTCGTTCATGCCGTATTTACACACTTCAGACAACGAACCGCCTTGCGCGCCTACACCGGGCACCAGCAAAAAGTGATGCGGCACAATGGCGCGAATGTCCTCAAACATCGTTGGCCGTGTTGCTCCGACGACAAACATAGTATTATCGGGTGTGCCCCACTGACTCACTTTGGTCAACACCTGCTGATACAACGGTTTGCCATCTTGGGTGAGCAGTTCAAAATCGTCGGCTCCGGGATTGCTGGTCAATGCCAATACAATGGCCCATTTGTCGGGGTACTGAAGAAAAGGCTCTACGCTGTCGCGACCCATATAAGGAGCCACCGTCACGCTGTCGCAAGGCATAGAGGAAAAAAATGTTTTGGCATAATAGTCCGATGTATTGCCAATATCACCGCGCTTGGCATCGGCAATGATAAAATGTTCGTTGCCGATATAGCGCACAGTCTCTTCGAGTATGCGCCAACCTTCTGGACCATGACACTCATAAAAAGCAACGTTCGGCTTGTACGCTACACACAGATCACGCGTAGCATCGATGATGGCTTTGTTGAAGTCCAACATGGACATACCCGCTGGGAGTTTGTTGGGGTCGGTATCCAATCCCACACACAAAAAACTTTCGCGCTGACGGATATGGGCAATGAGTTGAGCTCTATTCATGCGATTATTGATTCAGACCTTCTTGCAATTTTTCGGTATTCTCGGCGAGTTTGAGCGCTTCAATGATTTCATCGATTTCACCGTTCATGATGGCGTCGAGATTGTATAAGGTGAGGCCAATACGGTGATCGGTGCAACGTCCTTGGGGGAAATTGTAGGTGCGAATTTTGGCCGAACGGTCACCGGTGCTCACCAACGATTTGCGCATTTTGGCGCGCTCCTCTTGGCGTTTCAATACTTCGGCTTCGAAGATGCGCGAACGCAACATGGTCATGGCCTTCTCGGCATTTTCGTGCTGCGAGCGTCCTTCTTGACAAGCAACCACCACACCAGTAGGAATATGCGTCAAACGCACAGCGCTCTCTGTTTTATTCACGTGCTGCCCCCCTGCTCCACTGCTTCGATAGGTATCGCGCTGGATGTCGGCTGGATTGATGATCACATCAAACTCCTCGGCTTCGGGCATTACCGCAACCGTAGCTGCAGACGTATGCACACGGCCTTGGGCTTCGGTTTCGGGGACACGCTGCACCCGATGCACACCGCTCTCAAATTTCAATGTACCATACACTTCCTCTCCGCTGATTTCGATGGACACTTCTTTGTAACCACCTGCGGTGCCTTCGCTTACGGTCAATACTTCAAACTTCCATCCTTTGTTTTGGATGTAGCGTTGGTACATTCTAAAAAGATCACCCGCAAAGATGGCAGCTTCATCACCGCCTGTTCCACCGCGGATTTCTAAAATACAGTTCTTGGTGTCTTCCGGGTCTTTGGGGATGAGCAAGAATTTGATTTCCTCGTCCATCTTTTCCTTCTCGGGGACCAGCACATCGTATTCCTCTTGAGCCATGGCCTTGAGCTCAGGATCTTCATTGCTGTACAATATCTCCTTGGCACCAGCGATGTCTTCGGTGAGTTTTTTGTACACCAAATACCGCTCGACGATGATGCCGAGATCTTTGTATTCCTTCATCAATGTCGGATAGCGCTTCATGTCGGAAATCACATCGGGGTCGGTGATCATTTTTCCCACCTCGTTGTGACGATCGGCAATGGCTGCCAATTTTTCTAATAAATCCTGCATATCCTAATTTAAAATCGCTTTATTCGTAATGAAACGTGCCATGCTCGCCGCTGATGGTCACTTGTTTTTTGTCAGAAGCTTCTACTCGACCAATGATTTGTGCGTCGATCTGAAGTTCTTTTGCGCATTCGATCATGGCTTCGGCCGAGGCTTGATCGGTATAGATCTCCAAACGGTGCCCCATATTGAATACCCGGTACATTTCCTTCCAATCCGTACCCGATTCGTTTTGAATTAAACGGAACAATGGCGGCGTTGGCATCAACTGGTCTTTGATAATGTGCAATTGATCAATGAAATGCAAAACTTTGGTTTGTCCACCACCACTGCAATGCACCATACCATGAATGTGTTGGCGGTCGATGCGATCAAAAATTTTGCGCACCAATGGCAAATACGTTCTTGTGGGCGAAAGCACCAATGAACCCGCATCGATGGGCGCACCTTCCACCATATCGGTGAGGGCCTTGGACCCGCTGTAAACCAAATCGCGGGGAATTTCGGGATCAAACGATTCGGGGTACCGATTGGCCAAACCCTGACCAAATACATCGTGACGGGCACTGGTGAGGCCATTGCTTCCCATTCCGCCATTATAGCTTTTTTCGTATGTGGCTTGTCCATAAGAGGCAAACCCCACAATGACATCGCCAGCCTGGATGCGGGCATTGTCGATCACCTCATCGCGGCGCATGCGACACACCACGGTGCTGTCAACGATAATGGTGCGCACCAAATCGCCGACATCCGCTGTTTCGCCACCGGTGCTATGAATGGTGACGCCAGCCTGTTTTAATTCAGCGATGAGTTCTTCAGTGCCGTTGATGATGGCTGCGATAACTTCTCCAGGAATTTTGTTTTTGTTGCGTCCGATGGTCGAAGAAAGCATGATTTGATCAATGGCTCCAACGCACATCAGATCGTCGATATTCATGACCAAGGCATCCTGCGCGATGCCTTTCCAAACCGACAAATCGCCGGTCTCCTTCCAATACACATAGGCCAAGGACGACTTGGTGCCGGCTCCATCGGCGTGCATCACGATACAATGATCGGGACTGCCTGTCAAATGATCGGGGACTATTTTGCAAAATGCTTTGGGAAAAAGCCCTTTGTCGATATGCTTGATGGCAGCGTGAACCTCTTCCTTTTGAGAAGAAACGCCACGTGCGTTGTATCGTGTATCCGTGCTCATGGTGCTGCAAAAATACACCTTTCATGGGGAAGGCTATTTCAAAAAAAACCAACAAAATAAAAGAGGCGCCAAAGGCGCCTCTTCTCTTGTCGTATCGACCAATTATTTTGAACCTTGCGACACGTAGTTGGCATCCAAGATGCGGAAGATCGTTCTACGGTTCAGGGTATGTGCAGCTTCTTGTTGATCTTTGGGCAAAGCGGTGATGTACTTTTCGGTCAGAACAGTGCCTGCTTTGAAACCAGCTACATCGGTGGTCAAGGTGCGCGGTTGTTTTTCACCCATACCTACTGGAACCATGCGATCCGCAGCGATTCCTTTGCTGATCAAGTAATCTACGCAAGTCTTGGCGCGGCCTTCTGACAATATTTGGTTGTAGTCGTCTTTACCGCGGAAGTCGGTGTGTGCCTCCAATTGGATTTTCAACTTCGGATTGGTTTGCATGATGTCCAACAAGAAGTTCAAAGAGTCTGCAGAATTCACTTCGTCGTTGATCAAAAGTACCACCTCGTTGTAAGGGTATTGCACCAACGGCATGCTGATTTCCACGTCTTTCGAAGGAATTGGCATCAAGAAGTACTCGCGTGCAAAATTGGTGGAAGCCTTGAGACCCACTGTGGAGAATTTGTCACCCGTACCAAAATACTGATCCTTCTGGATATCGACCGTGTAGCTCGTATTGGCTTTGACTTGTGATTTGTCGAGGCTAAAACCGCCATTGCCATCGGTAGTCAACTTCACGCTGCTGCCATCGCTGCCAGTCACTGTTACATTGGCGCCTGCCAAAGAAGAGCCTGTATTTTTATCGTATGCTGTACCCACCAAGGTGAACTCGAGCGGCGGTTCGGAGAAGTGGTAGATGTCGTCGGATCCTTTTCCACCAGGACGATCCGAGGTGAAATAGCCCGCGTAAATGCGATCTTTTGCCTCACCGCGTTCTTCCAAAATGAAGGCATAATCGTGGCTGGTTGAATTGATCGGATAATCCAAAGCAATAGGATTTCCGTATTTCAAATCACCTGTTTTATCGGCTTTGAAAATATCGAGACCACCTAAACCACCGCGACCATCGGTAGAGAAGTACAACACCCCTTCGGCAGAAACCCAAGGGAACATATCATCGCCAGCAGAATTGACATCACCGAGGTTCACTGGTTTGCCGATTTTGCCCGACTTCTTATCAAAAGTGACATACCACAAATCTTTTCCGCCCTTACCGCCATCCATATCGCTGGAGAAAATCAAAAACTTATCATCCGGAGTGAATGTTGGATGACCTACTACAGCTGTATCGTTTTCCAAACGATCAAGGATGCGCAGGGTATCTGCCATTTCATACCCTTTGCCACCCGAACCTGCAAAAAGAATATCGCAAGCAAACCAAGCCTTGCCTTCGTCGCGGCATTGCGTGTAGTAGATGGTTTCGTAATCCTTGGTAAATGCAGAAGCCCCTTCGTGGTGTTCAGTGTTGACGCCACCTTCAACAGGTTGTGGAACACCAAATTTACCTTTTTTGTCTACATCAACGAAGAACACATCCGAGAAATCCTGTCCCATGATGCGGTCCGTGCGATCACCTTTCGTCGCTTGACGACGTGTTGTGAACACCATTTGATCGCCTTTTTTGGTCGAATAGCGCAAGCACATATCCAACGCAGGTGAATTGAGCTCTACACAGTTTTCGACAACAATTTTCGATTTCTCGTTTTTCTTTTTGCTGGCGGTGTTGCATGCTTCGATCGCAGCATTGCCTTTGGTTTTGTCGCCACCTTTCGCGTTGTATTTGTTGTATTGTGCCACAGCATCTTCCCAACGACCAAGCAATTGCAAGGTATTTCCGTAGCTGAAATAAACCTCCGGATTGATTTTGTCGTATTGCGCAGTAATGGCCTTTTCGTACCATTCCAATGCCTGGTTGAACTGGGCAGTCAATCGGTAACACTCGCCAATCTTGAAGAAAATGGCAGCCTTGTTGTCCAATCCTTTGGTCGTTGCTTCGGCCAACTTGTACAATTTAGCGGCCTCGGTGTAGGCGCGGTTGTTGAATTCTTCATCGGCCTTTTTGGTTCCCTTCTGAGCAACTACCTGGGTCGAAACGGCAACTGCGAAAACAAAAAGAGCGAGCAGTCTGAAAATTTTCATACGGTTCGGGTTTATTTCCTTATAAATTGTTTAATAGGTGACGAAAATAATCAAAGTTGGAGATTCTAGCACGCTTTTCTTGCCTCTGTTCATCAACACTTCCGTTTTAACAATTGGATTCCTAGCGAATTGCGTCCACGCGCCACCTCGGAACGTACAACGAAAAACTCCATGACAAATTGTCTAAACCGCACGTTATCAGCCCTTCATAACATTGCATTTACACAAAAAAAAAGACGCTTCACAGGAAGCGTCTTCTTTTTTTGGCCTATTTGCACGGCCAAAAGCAAGGTCAATTATTTGTCGAAAAATTCTGCAATCATCATGCGAACATGCTCGCGATGGGCTTTGGTCAGCGCGTCTGCCCCTGCATTGGCAGCCATCATGGCATCGATGCGCTTGAGCTCGCTCACAATCATCGATTTGCTCACATTGTCCAAACGCGATTTTTCGTCGAAACCGCCAATCAATCGCTCAACATATTCAATTTGAATGTTTTGACGCACCGTTGAAACCGAACTCTTGAGATCGGCTTGGAAAAGGGCGTTGGTCAGATCAACCATGTACTCGTCTATGGTGTATGTATTGCCATACGCCTTGCTATCGATGATGCGCTGCAAAACCGTCGGGTTCAACAGATGATTGAGGCATTCGGACTGCATGCCCAAAATGCGTTGATGCAAATGCGGGTCTTGGTTTCCTCCAAAATGATTGAATCCTCGGCGTTGCTCCAACAAATAATTCAACAAGCCATTGCCCGCATCGAAGGCATTGGGGGCAAACGCATACTTCTCCAAAGCTTTCATGGCAGCGCGCTGTTTTTCCTCGGATACCGGCTCAAGCGGGCGAACAGTGGCTCCTTGTCCGGCATACGTCCGATCGTAATGCACTCCACCGATCTGACGGGTCATGATGCGGATCTGAGTAGCATACTCCCCTGTTGCGATTAGATAGGATTGCAACAACTGCTCATAGCTCTTGTTGTTCTCTTCAAAACGATCCTTCATTTTGGGTAGAATCGCATTGACCAAATCGCAGCGCTCTGCGGCATAAGCCACCGGATCATTGGTCAGGTCGTAGATATTGACGTCGGGATCGATCCCACGACCGCTCGAACGCATATCATCGGCATCATTGCCATAGGCCAACTTTGGATCTTTGCTGCGCTCTGCGATTTTGCTCAAGCGTTTTTCCTCAAGCAATGGGTCGGACATACCAGGACTGTAGCCGTATTCGATCACCCAATAGTCGTAAGGACCGGGCTTCACGTCGCAGTAAATCGTTTGGTGCTTGGGGTCCAATTGATAGTTGAAGGCAGGATATTCCATTACACTGTTGGCCAATCCTTCGCGCTCGGCTTTGACCGGATCATGTGCATCGGCCATGGTGCTCATGGTGCTTGCGCGCATGTTGTGGGTTAGGCCGAGGGTATGACCAACCTCGTGCAATACGAGACGGTACAACAGTTGGCTCACGATTTCTTTTTCCACCGCAGCATCCATTCCCAAAGCGGCGGCGGCTGTGCTTCCGAAGATCAAGTTGTGATTGCTTTGTGCAGCCGCCATGCAGAAGAACGGATTGCGAATCTGAACGCCCAGTTGTTTTTCCAATTCATCGTCGTTCATGTAACCAGCAGATTTGAAGATTTTCTCTGCATTGACGCGATTCACAATGGCCACGAATTCCAACATGATGTCGGCCCCTAAAATTTGACCCGTTCTTGGATTGACGAAACTCGGTCCGTAACCGCCAAATGGTGGCAGGGGCGAGCTCGTCCAGCGCAACACATTGTAACGGATATCACCGGCCTTCCAAGTGGCGTCGTCGGGTTGTTCCTTGCATACCACGGCGTTTTTGAAACCTGCCTTTTCGAAGGCCACATTCCAGCGCTCGCAAGCCTCTTTGATGATGGGACGCAACTCGCGTGGCGTGGTGTTTTCGATCCAATATGTAATGGGCTCAACCGGTTCGCTGAGCGCAGCCGACGGATCCTTTTTTTCCAAGTGCCAGCGGTGAATGACATCGCGGTAATTGGTTGCACTAAAAGAAGTCATGTCGTTGACTTGGGTGCTGAAGTATCCAATGCGTGGATCGTCGAAACGCGGTTGGAAGCTGTTTTTGGGCACCTCCAAAATGGTATGTTGATATTTGATGGTGATGTTGCGCGGATCGGCCAACGCCTCAGTAAACATATTGGGGCTGCCGTTTTCGTAGACATACGACACCGTCACCTCGGTATTTTGTGGATAATTGTTGATGGCCGTCATGCGCGTTTTGCTTGAGCTCAATTGGCCCAGCGGACCGCCCGGCATGCCCGGAGGTGGCGAGTATTTGATGATTTGGAACTTTTCCGAGAGGAAAATTGCATCGCCATCGATCAAAAACGATTTTTTGTCTTTGCTGGTGGCCTCAATTTTTTCGCTGGCCAGCACCGGATCGTTGATGTTGGCATCGGCAGCGCGGCTGAGTTCGCTATTGGGATCGTAGTAATAGTTGGTGTTTTCCTGCACGATTTCGATGCGTTCAAACGCCTTTCTGAAGTGAATGATTTTGCTATCGCCGAAGCTGCCTCTGAAATAACCCGCCTCCACTGGCGAATCTTCGATGTGGTTGAAATAGATGAACTCCTTGCCCATTTGCTCCTCGGTGATGAGGAGATAACTTTTGCCCGTGAGCGTATCCCGATAGATGGTAAACAGCCCTTCGCTTTTGGAGCATTTTTTCACCAGATCGCCAAATTTATCTTCCTCTTTGGGCGCCTCTTTTGGTTGTTCCTTTTTGGATTTCGATTTTTTCTTGGGCTTATCGGCCTCTTTCTGAGCAAATGCTGCCGAGCATGTCAGTGCGCATGCCAACCCGAGCAAAAATAATTTTTTCATTGGTTCATATTGGTTTTTTGGATCCTACGGGTCGAAGATGAGCTCCCCCCCGCTTTCTCTTACAAGGCACAATAATAAGGAAAACCCTCGGACGCGCCCCCAAACGAACCAACATAAAGTCAACCGCTCAAAAACAAAACTGAACGAAAAACAGAGCAACAAACAAAACGAGAATGAGAGATGCGATTGGGAGTTTGAAAGATCATCAGTCGGTGGGAGTGAGAGCGAGGAGTGATAATGCGAACTAAGCATCATTTTTACATAAATGCTCAATCGAAGCCGCGGTGACTGCGGTCACTGAGGAACTCGAAGTGCTCGAAGTGCTCGAAGGCACCGCATAGACAGTGGGAATGCGCGAACGAGCTTACCACGACGGACACGGAACGGCCTCGCGGCTGCCGCGGCGACGAATGCTTGGCTCCGATTTATCCTTCTTCTTCTTGCATTTGGGGTGACGGAACATGGTCCACTTCAGCGCAAAATAAAGGTCCGCGCCATAAATGTCCTGATTGAGCAACAACCAACCCAAATTGTCGCTGCCGATGATGATACTGTTGAATCGAAAACACAAACCCATCTGCGGATGCCGCCACTCGTATAGCGACAACGGCATCGATACTTCTATCCGCTTTTTTTCCCATCGCGGCACAACGCCCAAATACGCCGCTCGCTGAACTCCCAAATTCATGCGCCGCGGCAAACCCGCGGTTATCGTGCCATAGACATAAAAATTGTGTGTGAGGTTGTAATCGATAAATGCACTGAATGCCATTGGCAATCGCATGACAAATCGCTCCTCATCGCCGTTGTCTTGGACCAATTGAAAATTGCTGTTAATCAAACTGTCCAAATCGGCTACATCGTTGGCTTCACTGCCCGCATAGTTATCCCATTCCGATCCTTCGTTCTGATCAAAGACATTGCGGTAAAATGGTCCCTTGAAGTTGATGCGACCAATGTCCAACAACGAAAATCCAATGCGATACAGAAAATCTCCATCGGTACATGGGCTGTGGGGCGTGTAGCTCGAACTCTCGGATTTGCGCACTTTGTATGTTACTCCAATGTCGCCTCCCCAACCTTTGCCCGAAAACAAACTGCCTTGGCTCGGGTCATTGAACCCGTATTCGCCGCGAAAAACCGAGGTTTCCAAACTGGTGCTGTCACGAACCACATAGGTCCAATCGTCCAAACGCAATCCCACTCCGGCCGTGCCCAAAAGTCGTTTGGCCGTGACACCCAATTGCCATATCGCGTTGCCTTGCCGACTGATAATGGTGCCATACGACAAACCTACTTCGCCCCAAGCCAAAGCATGTGCACGAAGATCCTTCACCTGTCGCACTTGTCCCATGTATTGCGAATTGTTTAATCCTTCAGGGATGTAGTCGGTAATTTCGCCGGGCAAGCCGCGAACATCGGAAACCACCCGGTACGAAGAAAGCAAGGCAAACGAATGTTGCTTCACTGCGAAATAGACCGAAGGACCATGGACCTGCGCATCGGCATAGACATGATAACGCTTTTTGTTGTCCTGAAAAAGCGGAGTCGAGATTTGACTTGCCGTAGCAAAGGAAAATGTCTTTCCATCCAAATACGCAAAATCGTTGCGCGCGAAAACATCCAACCCAACGAAGTTAAAATCGATAAAAGCACGCGAATCCACAATGGTAGATGGGTTGTTCCAAACGGTATTGATGGGCGAGCGTGTACTGCCGGCTATGCCGATTTGATCTTGGGCCTCTCCGCGTTGGAGCGTGCCCATGAACAATAAAAACACGAGTATTTGGATGCAGGGTGCGCGCATGTCGTGGCGGTTGTACGCAAAACGGACCGAAATGATACAATGTTGCTCATCTCACCAAAAGCGACTCATTACGCACACGATCTCTTGGATCCTGCTGCTCTGCATCAACGGTGCATCACACTTATTTTGGCAGTTTTGCCCTTTTGCGTTGACCAAAGATAAACCCCATTGGGCAAGCTCTGCACATCGATTTGCAACACCGCTCGGTTGACAATTCCCGACAACACCTCGCGACCTGTTGCATCCACCAAATGCCAAGTCTCTCCAAAAGCCGATTCGTGGACCTGCACCTCCATCCGATCGGATGCCGGGTTGGGATACACCGTGACATCCATTGATGGGCTTAGGTTTTCGACCGAAATCACCTGATCGTAATATATGCCCAAGCCGCCGGCCATGTTGCCCAACAATAGATCCACAATGCCATTGCCATTGATGTCCACCATATACGGTGTGGACTTGAAGCCCTCGAAGATATTGTTGAACGAACCGGTCACTAGGGTAAAATCATCTTCTGTTTGGATATTTGAAAACATTTTTAAACTGCCCACATCGGACCCAAGGATCATTTGTTTGTCGCCCTGATCATTCACAAAAAAACAGGGCGATGAATACCGTTCGCCCAGCATACCGTCAGAAAATGCACGTCCAAGGCTATCTGTAAAATAGGTCCACTCCGGCGAGGCAAGGCTACCGGTATTGCGATAGGCATTGATGTTGCCGTTTTTTTCGCCGATGATCAATTCCTTTTTACCGTCATCGTCCAAATCAAAAAATTGGGGCTTGGCATATTGCCCGACATCCAACAATTGTTCTGCCGCATCATTGAGCGGCGCCAAATAGCTAAACGCGCATGGATTTCCAACGCCCGCCGTATTTTCAAATACTTTGATCTCGCCCTCCAAATCGCCCAAGAACATATCGCTATCGCCATCGTTGTCCATGTCGTAAAATGCAGGATAAACGGACTTCCACAAGTAAGAAGGGATATTCATCCAATTTGGATCAACCAGTTCAAAAGCAGGTTGGGTGGCTGTGCCAACATTCCGGAAATACCAGATGACGGATGTGTTCAAATTGCCTTGCTCATAATATCTGCGGTTGCAAAGTAGGATGTCCGAAAGACCGTCCTGATCAATGTCAAAAACCACAGGCGCTGAGCTGGTGCCCATATCGATCATCTCGTCTTGAAAAAGATCGCTTTTGATCCATTCAAACAAGGGCAAATCATTCTCACCATTGTTCTTGTAAAACCATACGCCACGTTGATCCACGCTGCCATTGACATCGTCGTTGGTGCAAACCACCAAATCGCTGATGCCATCATTGTCCACATCTTCATAATAGGCCGCCGGAAAAACCACCACATCAACAGGTGTCGAGCCGCCGAAGAGCAACGGAAAATCATCGTCCACTTGAAACACGCTGTCTCTTCCGACCGAGTTGTCCATCAGGAGCAAAGAGGCCATATACGAATCGGTTACATCGCCGATCACGAGATCCTTGAGCCCGTTTTGATCGAGGTCGAGCGTGAGAATGGTTCCTCCGGTGTGCATCGCGCTGCGGGGGTTGACGATATCAAAATCATCTTGGAAATCGGCACCGTAAAATATGGAAAAGCTATCTGG
>CANHSF010000023.1 GCA_947463065.1 Flavobacteriales bacterium
CAAGTGGACATGTCTGCAACAACCCAAGAGTTGACTTGCGGATCGATCTTCACACGCACATGGTCAGTAACCGATGCTTGTGGCAACACCACAACAGCGACTCAGGTGATCAACTTTGTAGATACAACAGATCCATACATCACCAATGCTCCTGAGAACATCTCTGTTGAGTGCTCTGATGATATTCCAGCGTATGTACCAGTATGGGGCGACAACTGCGATAACAACTTGACGTTGTCTGCAGCTTCATCCATTGCCATGGACGATTGCTATGAGATCATCACCCAGACTTACACAGCTACCGACGATTGCGGCAACAGCACAACAGTAACTCGTGTGATCAACATCATCGACACTACTGCTCCAGTATTGTCTGGTGTTCCAGCCGATGCTACAGTAGAGTGTTCAGCTATTCCAACTCCAGCACAACCAACGGCTTCTGATCTTTGCGATGAGCAAGTGGATATCGTGTACAACCAGCAGATCATTGCCGGTGATGCATGTACATACACCATCGTTCGCACATGGACCGCTACCGATGAGTGCGACAACCAAGATGTTGAAACACAAGTGTTGACCGTAGTTGATACCACCAACCCTGAGTTGGTAGGTGTTCCAGCTGACGCAACGGTTGAGTGTTCAAACATTCCTGCACCTGCAGTAGTGACATACACCGACAACTGTGCAGATGATTTGCAAGTGGCTTACTACGAGCAGTTCATCCCAGGCAACACATGCACATACACATTGGTACGCAACTGGACAGTGATTGACCACTGCGGCAACCAAACTTCGGACAGCCAAGTGTTGACCGTAGTAGATACAACAGCACCGGTATTGACTGGAACCGATAGCGAATCAACTTTCGAGTGCAACGTGATGCCATCGATCATTGCTCCAACAGCATCGGACAATTGCGACAACAATGTTGAAATTGTACCTGGCTTTGAAATGATCCCTGGCGATTGTCCTAACGCATGGACTGAGGTGTACACTTGGACTGCTATCGATGAGTGTGGTAACTCATCTGTTCGCACCATTATCTTCCATTTTGAAGATACCACGTCACCTGAGTTGAGCGCATACCCTGCCAACTTGACTTTAGATTGCACCAATATTCCTGCTGCTGAGGCAATCATTGCTTCAGACAACTGCGACGACAACGTAGCGGTTGACTTCACTGAAGAAGTTGTAGCTTTGGAATGTGGATTTGAAGTGGTTCGCACTTGGGTAGCGGTAGACGATTGTGGCAACGCGGTTGAGCACGTTCAAGTGATCACTGCGGTAGACAACACCAATCCTTATTTGGTCAACATCATTCCAGCTGAATTGACAGTGGAGTGTGGTGATGCGATTCCATCGTTCACTCCAATTTTTGATGACAACTGCGACGAAGTATTGACACTATCAGCGATCAGCGGTATCAATAACCTCAGCGATTGCGGTTATGACATCGAGCGTTCTTGGACTGCTGTGGATGACTGCGGAAATGGTATCACTATTTCTCAAGTTATTCACGTTGTGGACACTACAGCTCCAATCTTGGAGGGTGTACCGGCCAACACAACAGTGGAATGCGGTCAGGTTCCGAATGCTCCATTTGTTTCTGCAACCGACGCTTGTGATGAAAATCCGAATGTAAGTTTCAACCAGACAGTGACTGAAGGATGTCCATACACCATCACACGCACTTGGACAGCAACAGATGCTTGCGGAAACGCCAACACGTTGGTTCAGGTGATCACGGTAGTGGATACTACTCTTCCAGTATTGTCAGGTGTTCCAGCCGATGCAACCGCTGAATGTTCTGCAATTCCTGCTCCAGCAGTAGTTACAGCACTAGATGTGTGTGCAGGTACTTTGGAAGTGTCATTTGATCAGGCGATTGTTGCAGGTGATGATTGCACTTACAGCATCGTTCGCACGTGGACTGCTGTTGATGAATGTGGCAACGAAGCTTCTGCATCTCAAACCATCACTGTGGTAGATACAACCAATCCATGGTTCAACAATGTACCAGCAAATACAGTAGTGGAATGCGATGAGATACCAGCAGTGGCCGACGTTACGGCTTCTGATTTGTGCGATGCCAACGTAGATGTTGTATTCTCACAAACACAAACTACAGGTTGTCCATATGTGATCACACGCACTTGGGTAGCTACAGACGACTGCGGAAACTCAGTTACAGCTACACAATTGATCAACGTGATCGATACTACTGCACCGGTGTTGAGTGCTTATCCTATGGATATGACCTTCGAATGCGGTGAGGTAATCCCCGAAGCTGAGGTGCTTACTGCATCCGATGCATGCTTTAGCGCAACCGTTGAATTTGAAGCGCAGACAATCCCACAAGAATGTGGATACGTGATCGAGCGCACTTGGACTGCAACAGATGCTTGCGGTAACATCGCATCACATACTCAGTATGTTTATGTCCTAGACGAAACTGCTCCTGTGATCACCGGTGTACCTGCTGATGTTACAATTGAGTGTGACGATGAGATTCCTGCACCAGTTCAGTTGTTTGCAACTGACAACTGCGACGGTACCTTGGTAGTAACCACCAACGATGTGATTTTGGATCAAGATTGTTTCTACCAAATCAAGCGTTATTATAACGCGATCGATGCTTGCGGAAACATGACTTCGATTCCACAGATCATCACCATCGTAGACGTTACAGCACCAGTATTGGCAGAGCCTACAGATTTGACCGTTCCTTGCGATCAAATTCCTGCTCCGCTTGAGTTGATTGCTTACGACAACTGCGATGATAACGTAACAGTGACCTTCAACGAAATTGTAGGTGGTGGCTGTCCTTACACCATTACCCGCACTTGGACTGCTACCGACGATTGTGGCAACACATTCAGCGTAGATCAAGTAATCAATGTTTACGACGCTGTAGCACCATGGTTCTTGACATACGATCCGTACGTTGAGATCGAGTGCGATCAAGCGGGTGCTTACTTGTTGCCAGCTGCAGACAACTGCGACGGCGAGGTGACTGTAATTGTAAGCTCAGAATTCCTAGTGTCTGGTGAGTGCTACGGTCAGTTGTTGAGAACTTACTTGGCTACCGACAACTGTGGCAACACTGCTGAGGCCTTCCAAATCATCAATTTGATTGATACCACAGCTCCTGTTATCGAAGGTGTTCCTGCTGATGTAACCATTGCTTGTGGTTCTGAATTGCCTGCAATGCCAACGGTTATCGCTACAGACAACTGCACCGAGTCGGTACTTTTGGAATACACTGAGATTCAAACCAATCAGTTCTGCCCTTACGATTTGATTCGCAAGTTGACTGCAACTGATCTTTGTGGAAACCAAACCATCGAGCAGCAGGTTATTCATGTAACTGTTGATGTTCCAGCAGTGGTGAACTTGCAAGCTTACCCGAACCCAACCAACGGTAACTTTACCGTGAAGATGAGTGTTCCTTCAAGCCAAGCGGTTAAAGCTGCTATCTATGATGTTGCTGGAAAACAAGTAACTTCTTTGATGGATGGTAACGCTGACGGTGGTCGCTTGTACGAATGGCCTGTGGCTGGCGAGCAGATGGAAGCCGGATCTTACGTGATCATGGTGACTACTGCTGAAGGCGTAGAGTACAAAAAATTGATTATCAGCAAATAAGATTGAACTAAGTGAGTCTAAAAAGCCCTCCCGCGTGGAGGGCTTTTTGTTTTTTGGATTCGGCGCATTTCAACATGATCGGCATAGTGGGTTATGGGGTAGGTGCGCATTGAGAGGAACCGAAGCGGTTACGGCCCAATGGGTGTTTTGGGATTTGTAATCTACCGAAATTGGCGCAAAGGGTCACTTCAAGTGTTGAAAAACAGCGGTTTAATGGTTCTTTTCGGGTTGGGTCGATTCACAAATTTTCCGAAATCGGTCCGCATGTTCAATGTACCTTTGCGCCTCACGAAAAAAATATGGAATTGAACGCGCTTACCGCCATATCTCCCATTGATGGGCGATACAGAAAACAAACGGAGATTTTGTCTGGCTATTTCTCTGAATTGGCTCTTATAAAATACCGATTGTGGGTTGAGGTAGAATACTTCATTGCGTTGGTCGAATTCAATTTGCCGCAGTTGTCCCAAGTACCAGTGTCGTCATTTCCGGCCTTGCGCAAGATCTATTGGGACCTTACCGCAGAGCAGGCACAAGAAATCAAGGAGTTGGAGCGCACCACCAATCACGATGTCAAAGCGGTGGAGTATTATTTGAAAAAGCAGTTTGATGCCTTGGGACTCTCGGATTACAAAGAGTTTATCCATTTTGGGTTAACCAGCCAGGACATCAACAACACGGCCATTCCGGCTTCTTTTCGCGATGCAGTCAAGGAAGTGTATGTGCCAGCTGTGGATCGAATCATCGAAAAAATGGTGCATTTTGCTTCCGAATGGCGCGATGTTCCAATGCTTGCCCGCACCCATGGTCAGGCCGCCTCACCAACCCGCTTGGGCAAGGAAATGTATGTTTTTGTAGAGCGCTTGGATGAGCAATTGGAACGGTTGGATGAAACGCCGTTTAGTGCCAAATTCGGCGGTGCAACAGGTAATTTTAATGCCCATCACGTGGCTTACCCTCAGATGGATTGGGTGTCGTTTGCCAACGATTTTCTCAATCATCGATTGGAGCTCAAGCGCAGCAAGTTCACGACACAAATAGAACACTACGACAACTTTGCGGCAGCTTTCGATGCCATCAAACGCACCAATACCATTTTGGTGGATTTGTGCCGTGATTTATGGACGTACATCTCGATGGATTACTTCAAGCAAAAAACCAAAGAGGGCGAGGTCGGTTCATCGGCCATGCCGCACAAGGTAAATCCCATCGATTTTGAAAATGCAGAGGGCAATTTGGGACTTGCCAACGCAGTGTTTGAACATCTTGCAGCGAAACTTCCTGTAAGTCGCTTGCAACGGGATTTGACCGATAGCACGGTGATGCGCAATATCGGTGTACCCATGTCGCACACTTTGATTGCTTTGAACTCCATTGAAAAGGGATTGGATAAATTGGTATTGAACCCAGCAGCGTTGCAAAAGGATTTGGAAAACAACTGGGCTGTTGTAGCCGAAGCCATTCAAACTGTATTGCGCCGCGAGTGTTATCCTCAGCCGTATGAAGCGCTGAAAGCCTTGACCCGAGGCAAAGCACAGATTACAGAATTGGATATTCAACATTTTATTGAAACATTGGATGTGTCGGAATCTGTGAAGGCGGAGTTGCGCGCGATCACTCCCAACAACTATACGGGCATCGATATGCTGGAAAGTGAATTAGACTAATTGCTTTGAAAAAAATTCTTGAAATATTCAAATTGGTCAAAGGCTATAGAAGGGCTTTGGTTTCCAATTTTATATTCAATATCCTCAACGCGGTCCTTTCGTTATGCACTTTTGCATCGATTGTACCTTTTCTCAACATTATTTTAGATACGGGAAGGTCCTCGGAACCTCCTGCTGCGGACGCCTCTTCGATCATGCATTTGTGGTATCAATTCGAATTGCAACTGCAAGATTACATTGAAACACACGGCCAGCTATCAGCCTTGTTTTGGATGTGTTTGTCCATAATTGTTATTGCGCTTCTCAAAAACTTTGTCGCTTATTTGAGTGTGCTGAGTGTCGCCATGCTGCGCACTGCTGTGAGCCGCGATCTTCGATCAAAGGTGTATGAAAAGATTTTGCAACTTCCGATGTCTTATTTTTCCAATGAGCGCAAAGGCGATGTGATTTCGCGCATGACGAACGATATCATGGAGATTGAGTTTTCGGTTATTTCAACGGTTGAAGCGATATTCAAATCACCGATCATGATCATCGTGTACTTTGTCTCGCTCTTTGGTATGAGCTGGAAACTCACGGTGTTTGCATTGCTGTTTTTACCTGTGAGCGGATATCTGATTTCCGTTTTTGCCAAAGGGTTTAAGAATGCCGCAAAGCGCGGTAAAGGCAGTCTGGCTGATTTGGTATCGATTGTTGAAGAAACACTTGGCGGAATACGAATTCTCAAAGTTTTCAATGCAGAGAGTCAATTTAAAAACAAGTTTGAGCGCAAGAATGATTTTCTTTTTCAACTCATGCACCGCCTATATCGTCGGGAGTATTTGAGCTCTCCCATGAGCGAACTGATTGCTTTGGTGACCATTTCGATCCTCTTGTATTTCGGGGGGTCGATCGTCATTAGTGGTGAGTTGGATGGAGAATTTTTGATCCTTTATCTCTTGGTTTTCTCCCAGATCATTCAGCCCGCCAAAGCCTTGTCCGATGCGTTTTTCAAGGCATCCAAAGGTTATGCATCATTGGAGCGGATCAACGAAATTTTACATGTGGAAGAAACCGTTTCGAACGCTCACAATGCTGTAAATGTAAACGAATTCAAGGAGGGCATTGAGTTTAGAGATGTGCGATTTGGTTATGCCGACAAAGAGGTGTTGAAGGGGGTAAATTTAACCATTCGCAAAGGTCAAACCGTGGCATTGGTTGGACCTTCGGGAAGCGGTAAGTCGACGGTGGCCTCCTTGCTGGCGCGTTTTTATGACCCAACCTTGGGCGACGTGCTTTTGGACGGGGTTTCGCTGCGAGCCATAGCGCAGGAAGATGTGCGCAAACTCATGGGATTCGTATCGCAGGACAGCATCTTGTTCAACGATAGTGTAAAAAACAACATTTCATTGGGATCCAATGGCATTCAAATGGAGCGCGTGGTGCAAGCCGCACAAATAGCGAACGCCGAGGAGTTTATTCGTCATCTGGATGGGGAATACGATTTTGTGGTGGGCGAAGGCGGAAATAAGCTCAGTGGTGGACAGAAACAGCGGTTAGCCATTGCGCGGGCGATCTTTAAGAATCCTCCGATTCTGATTTTGGATGAAGCCACTTCAGCCCTGGATACACAAAGCGAAAAACTGGTGCAAGACGCCATTTATAAACTTATGCAAAACCGCACATCCTTGGTCATTGCTCATCGATTGAGTACCATCCAACGTGCCGATCATATCGTAGTGCTCGAGGCGGGACATATCGTTGAACAAGGCAATCACGAGGAGCTTATGGCACATGGCGGTTTGTACAAGCGTTTGGTCGATATGCAGACGTTTGAAGCATAACGGTTGGTCTGTGTCTTTCCGATTACCGACGGTATTTTTGTACTAGACCGAATTGTTGTTCGGTTTGGTGGTTCTATTCTTTTGCGAATCCAATTCCCACGGACATCCCCATTCGCATGATGAAGTTCCAGTATGCATCTTTGCGGTGCTTCAGCATCAAATCCGCGATTTCATAATTGCTGTCTCCGCGTTCTTGGAGTTTACCGTCAAATTGATTGTACGATGCTCCGAATCCCATGAAGAAGTCTAAGCCAAGCCCTTTGACGGCCATAAATCCAAAGTTCACCATACCACTGTATTGTTTGCTCGTAGGTTGGACATTGTGATAGGCCACACTGCCCGTATTGAGGTTAGTAACAGTGGTTTGAAACGGTTGAAAAGTACGCTCGTTGTAAGCTACCAAAAAACCGGCATAAGGACGGGTGCGTCCGTTGTTCCAGTCTTGAGTTGGAAACTTCAAATTCAAATGGGCGAAGTAACCGTCCCAAAGATGTTCGTCTACATCAGTGACATCTTGCAGGCTTAGGTCGAAATAGTTTTCGGGTTTGCCTTTGACCTTGAGGTAAGAAAACTCAGTGACCATATTGGCTCCTCCTAGATTGAATGCAAGTCCGAAGTCGCGGGGTACTTTTAAGAATGGAAACACATTCATCCCGACATAAAAGAGCGGCAATCTTTGCGATGAAGAGTATCCTTTCGATTGTTTGCGTTCTTGTTTTTTGCGCGCTGCTTCGGCCTCTTGAGCTGCTTTGGCTTCTTTTTCTTGGCAGGTTTTTAATTGTGGACTGAGCCGATTGGATTCCAAGGAAAGGTCCAAGCGCTGGTATTGTTCCATCAACCATTGAATATCGGCGCAATTCAAGTCCATTTGTTCAAAGCGTTTCAACCAATTGAGTTTATCGTTGTTGGCTGGATCGGCATAGGCATCGGCAAAATTCATAGCGTTGCGCACAAAGTCCTTGTTGCTGTAGTTGGACATTACGGCCTCGTGATACCAGCGCAGCAGGATGAATTTGTTTTTCTTGCGCTGTGCTTCATCTTTTTCCTTGTACGGGTCGAGGTAGTATTTGAGGATTTGAATGGCTTGCTGGAGGTAGTCAAAGCTTTCCTGCGAGACGATCCCTTTTTCAATGGCTTTGTCCAAAGCATACGTTGCTCGGCGGTATGTTCCGAAGTTGTAGGCGGCAATGGTGTCAATATCGCTCGATTGCAGATTGTAATAGGCGTTGAGGTGGAGTGAGCAAAACTGAATACACTCGGTGTCGTATTGGTTCAGCTTTTCTTTGTTATCAATCGCATTGAAGAAACAAACATATTTCAGCCAGTTGCTGCTGAGCAATGGAACAGCTTTTCGAATGTATGTCAAGCTCTTTGCGGGGTCATTGGCTTTGTTCAATAATTCGGCATATGCAATGTAATATTCGCCGCGCGTATGGGTAAAGTTGTCGTATTTGATGATAAAATTTGTACCGCCCTTTGTGTAGCGCAATGGAAATTGGGTTTCATCAAAGAAGTTCATGTCATCGACCAGTTCCGATAAGTATTGTCTAGCGACTTCAATTTTGCCGAGGGCAGCATATCCAAAGGCAAAATTGTATTTGAAGTTCATGTAGAAGTAGCGGGCATTTTTGGCGATTTCGGCGTTGCTGCTCAGTTTCAAAATGCGCAGACGTTCCATAGCCGTTTGCGAAATGTCGCGAATACTATCCATGACCTCGTATTTCTTGGGATTGCTGCGCACGCGGTCAACGACCACAGTGGCGTTGTTGTAAATGTCTATGACTTCGGCGAGCATGACATCTTCGGATTGCGCGAGCAAGCGATGTGAAAAGCACACGGTACCAATAATGGTGAATACAGCGATAAGAGCGCCACGGAGGTTGCGGATCATGACTACGTTGTTTTGCTTGAGTGCCCCAAAAGTAGTTTTTGGTCCTGCCCAAGCCCTACGGGAAATGCCGTAGATTTTACCTTCCGTTGAAGAGAAAATACCTTTGAAACGATATGGTCTTCAATCTTTAAATCCTTCGAAGGCATAATCTCATTTGAAACTCGATCCCTCGAATTTTTAAATTGATATTGCGAACATTGTATCAGGGGTTGCGACGCAGCCCTTCGACTTCGCTCAGGAACCACTCAACCCCTTCGGGATATCAACGGGCTTGGGGATTGCTCGGCCACCGTCATTTTCCACGCTCTCTACATTATCGTGGCCGAGGGGTGGGTGGTGGGGCTGGGCATGGTACAATTGGAGGTGATTTATCGTACGAATCAGGATCACCGGATTTTTAAATCATTGAATTTTTAAATTTTTTAATCCCCCGCATTTGCACCGCGATGCAACCTTGGACTTCGAACTCCAAACCTTGAACCACGGCAAGATCTCATTTGAACCAAGATCATCTTCAATCCATAAATCGTTAAATTTTTCAACCCTCAATAGAGCAAAATCTTCGCCTGATGCACCACACCGCCTTCCAATACAGCTCTGACGTGGTAAACACCAGCGGGCAAGTTGGATACATCAAGGACATTCACTCCGCGAACAAGTTGGCCTTGTTCAACCTGGCGGCCCGATGCGTCCATCAAATACCAATGGGCATAAGCTGGATCACAATCCGAAAGGGCAAGGTGAATAACTTGGTCAGCAGGATTGGGATAAAGGGAAATCTTGGCGCTGCTCAACTGGTCGGTTGTAAGCTCGGGGGAAAGTCCTATGGTGAATACGCCTTCAGAGGGAAGATCCAATGTGGCCGAAAGCATGTTGCCAATGGTCATAAATGGAACAAATACAATGTCACTCGAAATGCCAAATTCATCATCGGTAGTGTAAATGATTCCGAGGCCTTCGGTGGTGTCAAAAAGGGTTGCCGAAATCTGTATGGTAACTTGCCCGCAATCGCCAGTTTCACTGAAGCCAAAGGTTTTTTCAATGCGCTCGGTCAAAAAAGGATACGCTTGGTTGGTCATGTTGAAACCCTCTTCGTCTTGGCCGATGAGCAGGTAATCGCCATTGCTCAACGCTTGGGCATTGGACAATTGGATTTGACTCAAACCGCGTGCTTCCAAATGTCGATCGTGTGGACCTTCCATGCCAATTCCAATCACTTCAAGGGGTTGGTTGGGATGATGATACAGTGACAAAGGACCCAAATCAATGCCATAACGTGAAGCCAAATAATTGGTCACAATGCGGTTGGCCACCGGCATCAATCGTTCGCCGTAAAGAATTTCTTCTCCGATCATTCCCTCCCCGTAACGATCACCGAAATCGCGGCCAATGTTGATTTGGATCGGTGCGTTTTCGATGCGCTCGCCGATGTTGACGCCCGGCAAGTATTGGATATGATCGTCGAAAAGGGTTTGCATGGTTTGATAAATATCGTCTTGCTCATAAAGCAATCCATAGATGTGCGGAGCCGATGCATCGCCAATGTAAATGGTATTGGTACCGCTGTATCCCTCATTGTTGTCCAATACTTCCGCATGAAATTGCTCTTCGTTTTTCCAAGGGTGAAGCAGGTAACCGTTGGGCACACGCGCACTCGCCAACCAACCGTGTTCATTGAATGAAATGGAGGGACACTCGGCCACACAATAGGCACTCATGCTGCGACCGCTGGGAATATCAAATGCGACAAGCCGATCGTTTGTGCCGTCAAACGCGATGGACGTCCGTCCGCCAATGCCGTTCTCATCGGTCATCAGTGCAGGCATTCGGTCGGATTCGTTTTCCAAAGCGACTGTCCCATTTTGATAAACATCCGACCACGCCGATACATTGCCCATCATCGTGGTGGTATTGACATCGGCACGCAGCCACATGTGCAAACTCATTGCGTCGCCCACGCCGCCCGGACCGTCAGGCCCCAATAGTTCAGGCGCTTGAAGCGAAACCAAATGCAGGGTGTCGCTAGCGAGGTTGTCCATGTCGGTTTCTGCAGTGATAGCAGCCCCGGCCGGAACCGCAATGGTGATGGGGCCATAGTTGATGGGTGAGAGCGAAACGATATAATTCGATGGTCCGCCTGCGATGGTATTCACTGTGGCGTTGGATACCGTGAGATCCGTAAGGTCGTCGAAGTCGGTCATGTCGGTGGCGCTAAGTCCATTGGCAAAGCGCACACGCACTTCAAAGTCTCCATACACCTCCACCGTATTCATCACCTGTTCGACGGCGCACACGGGCGGAAATACGTTAATGCTGGTAGAATAGAGGTCGCTTTCCCACAGTCCTCTGCCGTAGGTCGAGGCTTTGAGACGGTGTTGTCCGGCCAAGGCGCTGTAATAAAGGTCCAATTCGGTTACGCGAGAACTGAGCGGCATGCCTTGATTGAACGGCACCCAATCGGTCATGGTGCTGTCTTTGTACCAAACTCCGAGGTCAGAGCCCACGTAAAGCGCCTCCAATGCGGAATCGGTGGTGTCCAACACCATACAATTCATGGTGATGTCGGGCAAGTTGGATGTGATGTTGAACCAAGTCTCACCGCGATCGGTGCTCTTGTACACATTGGTTTCAAAACAGATGTAAACCACGTTGCTGTCCAATGGGTTGGTTTCAATCGCATTCACGGGCGAATTGAATACCGGAAGATCGTTGGAGAGGTTGACCCATGTAGGATTGTCCGAATACACATCGCTTGTGCGAAAGAGCTTTCGCGAACCCTCACTGGCGTAGAAGATATTGGGAGCTGCGGCGCAATGTTCCATCTCGTTGATGTCGGTCGTGTTGTTGCCTCCCAAGTTGTTGCTGATGCGCACCCATACCATTTCATCCATGTTGTCGACTTTGATATTGGTCGAACGCCATACGTTTTTTAGGCCGACGAACATGGTGTTGCCGGTGCTGTCGCTGCGATCCACCATGTAGGGTGTATTCCAAGCTCCGCTTTCATTGATGTTGAGTACGTTGATCCCACATATTTTTTGATTGACAACATTGGCATTGGTGCGGTAAATGTCGCCGTAGTAAATGCTGCCGTAGCGTGTCACATCGCTCAAATGATCGTAAGCACATTCGAAGCCATCGCCGCCTCCTCTGCGTTTCCATACCAAGCCATTGAACTCGGCGGTGCCGTTGTCTTGGAAGCCCGTCAGGGTGTGGTTTGGCGAATTGACACTTTGGCCAAGTTGGTAAATTTGTCCATTGATAATCCCATTGCTGATGTCTATCCACTCTTGGTGGTTGGCATAACGATAAATGCCGCCGTCGTTGTTGACATACAACTCATGGTTGTGCGGTGAAAACTGGGATTCGTGCTGATCCACATGCAAGAAGTTGGGGTTGATATCGATCCAAGTGACCCCGGCATCAACGGACTTTTTCATGCGAATGCCTCCCACATAAACCAATTGTGGATCAAAGGGATCAACCGATAGGCAGAGGTCAAACCACGCCTGTCCTCCAGGGCTCGATCCATCTGCAGACCACCCCATGATGTTGGGCGAATCGCTTTGCTCGACAAACGTTTGTCCGGCGTCGGTGCTGAGATAGAATCCACTGAACTCGGTGGTACCCGTTTTCAGGATATAGACGTTGTCGGGTGCCGCGGCAGTAACTTCCACGCACATGCGACCACCGGTGCCAAGCACGGGCATAATGTAATCCCATTCGATGCCTCCGTCATAGCTGATGTACAAGCGTCCTGCGCCAGTGGCATAAATCGTTTGGTCGTTGGTGGGATGAAACTCCATGTCCTTGTAGTTGATGGAATTTTGGCTCGATTGGATCCATGAATTGCCTTGATCGGGCGAATAGAATACCCCTTCGTTGGTGCATGCCCAAATCCAACCTGTGGAGTTTTGATACCGCAGGGTGTTGACGAATAGGTTTTCGATGCCCGCATTGACAAACACCCATGAATCGCCACCATCGGTGCTCTGCATGACGCCCATTCCAGGACTGTCGGAAGCATCGCGGTCGCCCGTTCCGGCATATACGATTTGCGGATTGGTTGGATCAAAAAGCAGCGCCGAAACGCCCAGAGTTGGGAGCCAATCGGTATTGGACGTCCACCATTGTCCACCGTCGATCGATTTCCAAATGCCACCTGCGGGCGTACCGCAGAGCAAGATATTCGGATCGGTGGGATGAAAAGCTGTGCATGATGTTCGACCAACGCCCTCGATGTGATCGCGAGTGGTCTCGTTGTTGAGCACTGGCCCGAGCGATTGCCAATTGCCGGATAAGCTTCGGTCTGCCGAGTAGGCGCGAACTTCGTTCCATTGGCGAATGATTTCTTCACCGAGGTAGGGTTGACCTTGAGCGTTGAGTCGGCTAGCATGCAACGTGAAGTAGCGTTCCATTTGTTTAAAGCCTTGTCCGCGCTCGGTGGGACGCACAGTCCACACCGAATCGTGCTGATGGTGAAGATCTTCAAATGTGAGGCTGCGCAACTGGGTCAGGTCGGCCCATGAGGGATGAGCATTGGATTGTGCAACACCAATACCAGCAATAAGGATAGCTGCAACGAACAAAAAAGTGTGTTTGATCATGGTCGAAATGGCCTACTTTGAAAATCACAGGCGCGCGAATGTAAGGGCATACGCAGCGAACACGTGTTTCGAAAACAGGCCAATCTTCGAGACCTAAAGAAAGCGAATCAACCGCGAATCCAAGGACCGATGGTCTGGCGAAGTTCCTCGTGAGAAAATTCCCCGCCTTTTTTGGCATCTTTCAGGTAGTTTTTCCACGCCAATTGATCGGCCCAAGCGCCTAGGGTTTTCACTTTGAAGTCGTTGGCGGTTTTGTTCAAAATGTACAATACGCCAGCCGATACAGCAGCAGTGATGATTGCGGCAAAATAACTGAATCCTACGCCCATGGGGATGCAGGAGAAGAAGATCAAGATGAACAAACCGTTGAGGATGGGGTTGGGGCGTAAGATATCCAAAGGCACTCCCATGGATTGACTCATGCGCGCGATGGTGTCTTTGCGTTTGGCGCGTGGAATCAATTCATCCAATAGGCTGTCCGCATCCATATCAGAGGCCTTTCTGCCCGTATGGTGTGCGATGGATTCGGATAAGAGGTCCATGGCCATTTCTGTGGTCCAATCGCCGGATTGTGCCTCCACGATTTTTTGCACCAACACATCTTCCAAGCTTGAAGCGCTGTATTGCGGAGCGCTGAATTGTTGCAGTTGGAGTTGAATTCCGAAGTGTTGGTTGATTTTGTCGATGATCGGCCCAAGCTGGGCGTGTTGAATCTCTGAACTCATAAGGGTATTATCTTGCGAACGATGGCAAATGTACAATAGGGCAAGCCCCATGCACAGAATTGTTATAAAAATCAGTAGGTAAGAAACTGCAAGGTGCGGTTTTGGGAATAGGCGGTAATTTGTGCGCTAATGCAAAATGTCCAAGTCCATCAGTGGACAGGAATGTCCAAAGTGAGGTAAGCGAATTGATCGTCGAGCGGTTCAATTTTATGGCTGAAGCGTCCCTCGCTTTTTCTAGCGATGGTCAACAAACCCAATCCAGCGCCACCTTTTGTACTGAATTCATCGTTGCTGAGCGTTTCGATGTATAGGCGGTGCAACGATTCGTTGGAGAGGTTTTCGATTTCTTCGAACTTGGCATGGAGTCGGGTCACGTCTTGGGCGAGGATCAAGTTGCCACAAAGGATTTTGTAGTGCGATTGGTCTTTGATAATGATGATAAACGACTGCGTGAGGCCATTCTTGTCGCGGGCACCGTGAATGCAGATGTTTTGAGCGACCTCGATGAAGAGTGCACAAAAGCGTTTGACAAATGAACGCTTTTCACCAAGAGCGATTAGCGAATTTTCGAAAACCTTGAGCAGACCATCTGTTCCATGGGCGCAGAGACCACCGAAGTGGGAGAGCATCACGACTGCTTCACCGGACGCATCGATACAGCGACGCAAGTGGTCGCGGTATACATCTTGCGGCGAGGCAAGGGTCTTGCGGATTACCGAGCTCATGTGGTTTCGAGATCTAAGTTCGTTGCAAATGTATATAATTGCGATAAAAAATAAAAAATATTCGATGAAATAATAAAAAATTGCGATAAAAGCATTATTCAATGGGATCGATGCCCCAGTTTTGAGGCGGTAGCTTTCCAACCGTTTTGCGTTCGAGGAGGTGCATTGCATATGGGGTTGGGTTGGATTTGAAGGCCAATTTGGACGCCATTCCCCAAAATAAAAAAAGCCACACAGGAAATACCGTGTGGCTCAACAAATCAACCGAAATGGATTTCGATCATGCATCGAACATTTTGATGCGCGAGCGGGGTATGATGAATTCGCCAGTTTCGGGTAGCTGGATCATTTGATAAAATTCGCGACACATGAAGTTCACGGGTCGCGAATACGTACGACCGGACAGATAACAATCCCATATCTCCTGAGCAATACGTTTGGTCACGTTCCAGGCGTATGGGCTATATCCATTGGGGCGTGAAAAGCTTTCGATGTGCTTTCTTACTGCAGCGGGGTTGTTGATGTTGTTCATGTCGTTATTGTTTTTATGTCGTTATTGTTGAGGCAAATCACATACCGCTCGTTGTAATGGATTTACAATGAGAGATTTTTTTGCATTTTTTTTCTTTGGAAATTCAAATCGACCTTGGCTGAATGCATTCTGGACACATTTCGACGAGAGGAAAGCGAACATTTTAGGTCCAAATCAATTCTTGTCGGATTTTGGTGGAAGTCTGGCTAGATTTACAAGTAAATAGAATTCACATGAAAATAGCGGTAATCGGTTCAGGTAATGTCGGCGGCGCATTGGCCGTGAAGTTTGTTCAGAAAGGACACACGGTTTTGATTGGTGCCAAATTTCCACTGAGCGACAAAAGCATTGCGCTGGCACAAAAAATTGGCGAAGATCGCTTTACCTCGGTGGAACATGCCGTGAAGCAATGCGAGGTCATCGTGTTGGCAACCCCTGCTCCTCTTGCGGTCGAAGTGGCTCAGTCCTTGGGCGATACTTCTGGCAAGGTGATCATCGATACCATGAACATTGTCATGGGCCGCGGACCTCAGGGGTTCACCAATACAGCCGATGCCATCTTAGCGCATACCGCCACGCGCGAAGTGGTGAAGTGTTTTAATACCACGGGTTTCAACAATATGCAGAATACACAATACGGCAACACAGTCATCGATTGTTTCGTTGCCGGAGATAGCGAACGAGGAAAAGAAATTGCGCAACAATTGGCTTTGGATGCCGGTTTTGGTGCCTGCTATGCCATAGGTGGAAACGATAAATTTCAATTGATGGAACAATTTGCGTGGTTCTGGATCAACTTGGCTATGTTCCAAGGTCAAGGCAGAGAAATTGCGTTTAAACTCTTGAAGCGATAAACGATCGTTCATCCCTGCCATTTGACATTTCATTTCCTTTTTTCCATGCCGGTGACCATTGCGCTTTAGTTTCGAAAAAAACTTTGAATCACGTTGGATCTGATCCATGAAATCCGTTCGCGCAATGCGGTTTTGTTTGCTTTTGGTGCGATTTGTTGGATATTGGCCGCAGTGCTTTTGGTGTTGGCTGCAACGACCGACATCAAAGTGCAGAACGTCAATGCGTGGTTCAAGCCATTCAAATTTGCATTGGCTACCGCCATCTTCGCATGGACCATGGCGTGGTTCGTACATTATCTTCGAGACTGGAATCCTACTTGGTTCAATTGGACTGTCGTAGTCATGCTGGGGTTTGAAATACTCTATATTGGCTTGCAAGCTGCACGCGGCGAGATGTCGCATTTTAATGTGCGCACGCCCTTTTACAACGGGATGTTTGGCATGATGGCCTTCGCAGCAACTGTTGTTACAGTGTACACGGCGTATATCGCTTTTCTATTTTTTGTCGGAAAGTTTCCCGAATTGCCATCGCACTATGTATGGGCCATTCGTTGGGGCTTGGTGATATTTGTGGTGTTTTCGTTTCAGGGATTTTTGATGGGATCACGCATGGCGCATACTGTTGGCGGACCCGATGGCGGTCCGGGATTGCCTGTATTCAATTGGAGCACTACGTTGGGCGATGCACGTGTAGCGCATTTTGTAGGGATGCATGCGTTGCAAATATTGCCGGTGCTCTCGTTTTATGTATTCAAAAGCACCCGCATGACATTTGTCGTGGCATTCATTTATTTGGTGTTGGCGGTCTTCACGCTAGTGCAAGCTTTGCAGGGAAGACCATTGGTGCGCACACAACATCACACCGAATCAACCCCGCTGCATGCCGGCCAGGAGCACTAACGATTCAGTGCACCATTTTCTTGGATCATAACCGATCGATGTTCATGCTTTCGTTCGCCTTACCTTTGCGCTCATGGAATGGGACAAAGAAGCCTTTCGATCGGAGTGGACCTTCAAAACGAGCCGCAGCGGAGGGGCAGGAGGACAGCATGTCAACAAGGTATCGACCAAGGTGATGTTGGAGTTTGATCTCATGCGATCGTCCCTGTTAACCGATTTTCAGAAGCAGCGTATTGCCGAGAAGTTGGCAGCGCGCATCACCAATGAAGGCATTTTGCAGATTACATCTCAAGCAGAGCGCACCCAATGGGGCAATCGTGAGGTCGTAGAGAACATGTTTTTTGATTTGTTGACCCAAGCCCTTCTTATACCCAAAGCCCGCAAGGCGACGCGGCCATCCAAGTCTGCCAAAGAAAAACGACTGACCGACAAAAAACACGATTCTGCAAAAAAGGAGCAGCGCAGGAAATGGGAGGAGTGATGCTGGGGGATGGATCAGCAATTCACCAATAATACACCTCCTGGATTCCATGGCCTTTTTAGGCTGTGCTTGAAGATTCGGAAATGTCACAAGGCTGCGTTGCGGCTTCGGTAGATGCTTCAATATCGCTCCAACGCCTTTTCCAATCGCTCCTTTATCATCGTACGCAAACGAGCGGGTTTTAATACCTCGACTTGGTCGCCGAATTGCAAAATCAAATTGAACAATTCTTGCGTTAGCAACACATGCAGTCCAATCACCACGCCCGCGTTGTCTTCGCACACCAGGTGCTGAGATGCATGAATGGGCTGCGACAAGATGTACTTGCCTGCGGTGGGCTGAAATCGCAATTCGATTTTAACTGGCGACTCCGCAATCTCTGTGATGCCGATGCTGTGCTGGAAAAAACGATTCGCACTGAACTCGGGATCCGGTTTAAAACTTCGCTCCGCCAAAGCCATTTCCTGAATGCGCTCCAAGCCATAGGTCCGGAATTTATTCTGATTGACTTCCTTGCCAATCAAGTACCAGCGATTGTCGTATTCTTTGAGCAAATAGGGCTGCAATTCATATTCTTTGATGTGGTCGTCGCTGAATTTCTGGTAACGAATGCGAATGGTTTTGTGATGGCGAATGGCCTCCAACAAGGGCCCCAGATGCTCGTTGCCGCGACTGACCGTGCTGCGTTCGAACTGAATGTAGCGGTCCAATTGATCGTCCTGCGGATTGGGCGAGATCTTGATGCGGTTGATGATTTTTTCAATCGCATTCTCATACTGTTGCAATATGGGCACACTCCGAAATTGATCCAAAATGGCAGCGGCAAAGCGTATCGCTTCCAAATCGTCCTCAGCCAAGCTTACTTCATTGATGCTGTAATGCGGATCGCTGTAATAATAACCGCGCTCGCTACGCGAAAACTCAATCGGGGCATGATAACCCAATTCGCCTTCGTTTTTCATGGCCCAAATGTCTTTGTCGATGGTGCTCAACGAGATCACAGACGCACCTGCCCCATACAAGGCTTCTTCGCACGCTTCGCGCAATGCCTCACGCGAGGGAAATGGGCGTCCTTTGTCGCGCAAGCATCGGTCGATTACACGGTACCGCAAAAGGGCATATTTGTTCGCTGGCATAGGTTACGAAGATAACCGCTGCTGGATTTGTTCTGCGGCTATTGTTGGGGTATTGTTGAAAATTCGCTTTTGGGATTATACCAACTTCGCCTGCTTATTCATGGTAGTTCAAATCTTTCGAAAAACTCTCGTTCAAACTCCAAAGGGCCAAGAAAGCCAGTCCGATGGCAATGCCTCCTACAACCAACGCCGAATGCACCGATCCGATGCCAGTTTCCATGGCTTTGTAGGACAGCACCATGGGCACAACTGCTCCACGAACAAAGTTGGGGGTAGTCGTAGTTGCCGTGGCGCGTATGTTGGTTCCAAATTGCTCGCTGGCCACTTGGACAAACAATGCCCAATATCCGGTTGCTGTTCCCACCATAAAACACAAAAAATAAAACACCGGCAACGGCATCGAAGGCCCATATAAAAACACGGCGGTCACCACCAACGTCACCACCAAATACAAGGCAATCACTTTTTTGCGGCTCTTGAGCCATTGACTCAGCAGGCCACTGATCAAATCGCCCACCGAAAGGCCAATGTAAGCTAACATCATGGCGGTAATTACTTGCACATCGCCGCCTGTGACGCCGTTAGTGGTCGCGAATTTTGCCGAAAACTTGATGAGGATGCCGATGCAAAACCAAATGGGCAATCCCACCGCAATGCAGGCCAAATAACGCAAGGCGCGTTCGCGGGTGGCAAATAGGTGAAAGAAATTGCCGCGCTGTATACCTTCGGTTTTGGCATGATCAAACATACCGCTCTCCATGGTGCCAAAACGCAAAAAAAGTAGAAGCAGCCCCAACACGCCGCCAATGATGTACGAGGTTTGCCAGCTCTGTAGTCCAAACAAACTGAAGTCTTGCAAGGCCACCAAAGCGCCCACAACAGCTCCCAAAGCACCGGTGGACACAATAATCATGGTGCCATAACCGCGTTTTTCTTTGTCCATGATTTCACTCACCAAGGTGATGGCAGCGCCCAATTCTCCCGCCAATCCCAAGCCCGCAAAAAAGCGTACCACCGCATATTGGTCCACATTCACCACAAAGGCATTGGCAATATTGGCCAATGAATACATGACAATCGAACCAAACAAGATGCTCTTGCGGCCTTTGCGATCGCCCATGATGCCCCACAATAATCCGCCCACCAACATGCCACTCATTTGCCACAAAAACAAAGAATAATCATAGATGTCCACCAATGCAGGGTCGGTGATACCAATACCAGCCAGACTTTTTTTGCTGACCATATTGAACAGCTGCAAGTCGTAAATGTCCACGAAGTATCCGAGGGAGGCCACGAAAATAGTGAGCCATACTTTTTTGTTATGCGATGCTGATGCCAATGGTGTTAAGGTTATGCCGTGTAGTGTTTATGAACCGAATCAAAGCAGTCGGCGTGGCGAGCAAATTAATCAAAATTGAAGCATAAACAACCATGAATCTTTTCGTTGGATCGTCTGGGTCTCTGCAGTCTTGTGCAATGAAATCACCCTGATGGGGTTAAGATTGAAATGAATTCAAGGGCGCTTGATCGATGCTTCCGATTTTTTGAAAAATGTAACGCAAGTGGTCGAGCATGCGGATGATCGCTTGTCCTGATAAGCAGGTTGGAAAATGATTCGGCCAAATACTGATGATGTAAAGCATTAGGTTAAAACCTTATAATGATCAACTATAAGGTTATCATCTTATACTTTGAGCTCAGTCTTCCTCGGCTGATGTCAGGAATGGATGGTGGCAGGCTTTACTTCCGCTGCGCAATCTTATACCGATGACGGATCGCCATCACCGTGCCGATCACCATCACCAAACAACCGATCCACAAAACATTGATTTGAGGAAACACCTCTGCCGTCATGATCAACATGTCGCGGTCGAGCGAGCTGTGTTTTTGTACCGTCAATTCGATGCCCTCGGGTTTGTTTTGAAGTGCCAACAACATCATAAATGTTTTGGATTCGATGGGGTAGGGGACTGCCGTTCCATTCACATCCACCATGGGTATGATCAACTGCTCGTTGCGCTGTTTGGAGGTCAATGTCACAAATGCACGCTGTCCGTGGGTTCCTTCGGGCAGTCCTTCGGGGATGTCGCGAATGTCCACCAAGCTGTCTATCTTCATCGTAATCACCTCGGTCAACGAGACTTCTTCGCCCACTTTCACGATGCCTGTTTTGGGTTCGAGGTAGCCTTCTTCTTCCTCTACTTTGATGTCGGTATCGGTGTATTTGATGAAGGTGTATAAATCGTGCCCCAAGAAATGCTTGATGCTCGGCTCGCGGCTGTTTCCTTTGGGCGATTGCAATATCGTTGGCTCCAATACAAATTGCCGTTCTCCAGGAACTCCAGGTGCCCAATTGGGGAGGTGGGTTTGGGTATGGTTGTCCATTTCTCCCGGTGTAATGGCGGTCCAATACTTATGTTCATCCACATCGCTCAAGAAATCACCGCTGGAGGTATGGGTCTTTAGCGCTCGGAAGGGGAAGCCCAAATGCTGCACGTATTCGCCTTCTTGATAGGTTTTGGGTCGCACATCAAAATATTCTACCGTCACCAAAATGCGCTCGCCGCTTTTTATTTTGTCTTTGTAATGCACAAAGTAATCGCCCATCAATGCGGTGTCGCCTTTGAGCAAAAGGATGTCTTCTTTGTCGTTGAATTCTTTGTTGATCTTACTGATGCTAACGTCGCTGCGCGAAATGAAATAGCTCTGCCACGTGCTGATCACCGCGCCCAAAATCAGCATGGCAAATCCAAAGTGGGCCACGCTCGCTCCCATGATGTCCATTTTGCCTTTCAACACTTTCCAAGCGTAATGGGCATTGGCCACCATTGCAAAATAGCATGCGCCCACCAATACCAACAACATGATGTCGAGCTGTGCCGTGCGCTCATTGGAGTGAATGGCCCAAGCGGTCA
>CANHSF010000024.1 GCA_947463065.1 Flavobacteriales bacterium
GAAACAATTTTGTTTGGGCAATCCCAAATTTACGTGGTCGCGCCTTTGGCCCATGGTGGTATTGGGACAGTGGATCAGGATCAATGAGATTGAAATGATATGAAAAAAGTCATGGTATTCAGCGATTGGTTTGCTCCGGGTTTCCGAGCGGGAGGCCCCATTCAATCGTTGGTCAACCTTACTGTGCATGTCAAGGAAGTGAATTTTTTTGTCGTCACTTCGGATACCGATCACCATAGCACTGAGCCGTATGCCGATGTCGCACCGCACGTATGGATCCGGTTTAAACCCCATGTGCAGGTGATGTATTTGACGAGCGAAAAAGCGAACAAATCCATGTTTGAACAACTATTGCGCGAGATTCAGCCGGATGGTGTTTATCTCAATAGTTTGTTTTCGCCCAGATTTACCTTGGCGCCTATGGCAGCGTTGCGTGCTTTGCGGTGGGAAAAACCCCTCATAGTTGCTCCACGGGGCATGCTCAAGCCGAGTGCTTTGGCTGAAAAGGCTTGGAAGAAGAGAGTGTTTTTGGCGTTGGCGCGTGGCATGAAGTGGTATAAGAATGTGCGATGGCATGCCACCAATGCAGAGGAACGGCAAGAAATCTTGGAGCATTTTGGTCGTCAATGCGAAGTTCATGTAGCAGACAACTTGCCTGCGCCACCTGCTGTTTATACACCACCATCTACCAAACAAGCACCGGGCCTACGTTTGATCTGTGTGGCGCGAATAAGTCCAGAAAAGGGAATTGAAGAGGCGTTGCGTTTTTTGGGTTTCCGAGACTGGATGGGATTGCTTCGCCTGGACTTCGTTGGAGCACAACAAAATCAATCTTTTTTGAGCAAATGCCAGTCCTTGGCGGCGGAGATCAAAGGCGCACAGATTCAGTTTTTGGGTGAACGAAGCCCGCACGAATTGGAAGGTATGTGGTCGGATTATGATTTTATGTACCTGCCCACGCGCGGAGAAAACTTTGGACACGCCATAGCTGAGAGCCTCAATCACGGTATCCCGGTCATCATCAGCAATCGCACGCCTTGGCGACATTTGAGCGAAAGGCGCGTGGGTTGGGACTTGGCCTTGGAGGCTTCATCCTTTGAGGCTGTGCTCAATGCGTGTTTCGAAATGCCGTTGGAGATGCATCAACATCTGAGCAACTCGGCATGGGAGTGGGCCAAGAGCTTGCATGCCGATAATGCGCGCTTGGAAGCGTCCAAAAGTCTATTCGCCACACCCGAGGTGCCAAGGGTATAGTTAACAATCATTTCTTTTTATTCCTGTGCGGACTTCATCCAATGCGTGCTATTTTGCCTGCCAAATGCAATAACCCATGAACATTGTAGTATTGTCGCGCGACAAGGAGTTGTATAGCACCAGTCGCTTGGTAGAAGCCGGAGAAAACCGAGGGCACAAGGTCCGGGTGATCGACCCACTGAAGTGCAATTTGGTCATCGAAAAGAAAAATCCTAAAATCATTTACAATGGAGAGCTGTTGACCGATGTGCATGCGGTTATTCCGCGCATTGGAGCATCGGTCACCTTTTACGGTACGGCTGTGGTAAGGCAATTCGAAATGATGCATGTCTTTACTGCGGTGGAGTCGCAGGCTTTGGTTCGTTCTCGCGATAAACTGCGCAGTTTGCAAATACTGTCACGTGCTGGATTGGGACTGCCAAAAACCGTGTTCACCAACTACAGTAAAGATGTTGAGCGCATTGTAGAAGAGGTCGGAGATGCACCGGTGATCATCAAGTTGTTGGAAGGCACCCAGGGATTGGGCGTCGTGTTGGCGGACAATCACAAGTCGGCGGTCAGTGTCATCGAAGCATTCAATGGACTCAAGGCCCGTGTTATTGTGCAAGAGTTTGTCAAAGAAGCCAAGGGTGCTGACATCAGGGCCTTTGTGGTGGATGGCCATGTTATTGGCGCCATGAAACGCCAAGCCAAGGAGGGTGAGTTCAGAAGCAATTTGCATCGCGGTGGAACGGCTCAGGTAATCGAATTGACCCCCGAAGAGGAGATCGCGGCCATCAAGGCGGCCAATGCATTGAAGTTGGGCATTGCAGGAGTGGATATGCTTCAAAGTGAACGCGGACCACTGATCATCGAAGTCAATTCTTCACCGGGATTGGAGGGCATTGAGCGGGCAACTGGAAAGGACATTGCAGGTCAGGTCATCAAGTATTTGGAGAAAAACGTTTGAGGTGAGCGTACCTTCGATTGGCGCTTCAATCTATACGATGTGCGCTTGGTGTTTGGGCATCGCCATGGTTCAGGAACCTTTGTATCTGAGATGTTGAAACCTCTATTGCGAAGGCAAATCGAGGCTGCGATAAACAATATTGTCTATCGGTTTGGCAAAAGCAGCACCGACCAAGATCCCTTTACTTTTTTACCAAGGTGCATACTGTCGGTGTGACAATGTGTTGTGGTTTTTCGTTTATTGGTGCGCTTTGTATTTTTTCACGTGGATGCGCGACACGTCAACGGTGTATTTTTTATAGAGTGTTTTTCTACCCAAAAGGATGTGATAGCGCATATCCGAGCGATCTGTCAGTGTGACTTGTGACTTGATTTTTTTGCCCCCAATTCGAATTGTAAGGGGCACACAATAGCGCAACTCGCTTTCACCAAAACTGGATCGCACAACACGCTGATGATAGGTGCTGAAATCATGCACCAGGGTAGTAGTACCGTCAAAGCAAAAGTGCGCGCGCAAAACGCGGCCATTGGGTGTATCGATCTCCTGACAATCCAAGCAATGTACTGCGGAACGAAATGCTCCGGTATCTACTTTGGCTTCAAGGGGGATCTGCGACAACTCGGTCAGCAACACGTATTCTCTGCGGCCAATGGTGATCATCGCTATGCCATGGAAGCCAATAATTTCTTGACCATTTCGGAGGTGGCTTTGCCATCGGCGCGACCGGCCAAAGCCTTGTTGGCTGCGCCCATCACCTTGCCCATATCGCTCGGACCTGTTGCTCCTATTTCAGCAATGATGGTACGAACGGCTTGCTCCAGATCCTCTTGACTCATGGCTTGGGGCAGATAGGCCGCAATCACTTCCGCTTGGCGTGTTTCCTCACCAATCAAGTCTTCGCGTCCTTGCTGCTTGTAAATTTCAATGGACTCCATGCGTTGTTTGTAGAGTTTGTTCAGAATAGCCAAACCGCGGCTATCATCTACAGCGCCATCACTGCCCTCTTTGGTCATCTCCAACAGTAGCTTGCTTTTGATGTCGCGCAATGCCATTAATTTATCCTTTTCGCCGCTTTTCATCGCGGCTTTGATGTCTTCGTTGATTTGATCGGTCAATCCCATTTTATCGATTTTCTAAAATTATTAAGGTCGCTAAGTTATGATTTTTCATAAAAAGTTGATACAGGGATTATTAAAGTGGATTACTTTAGCCCAAACCGAATGAAAATTCGGCAAACAATTCAACAACATGGCCAAAAAACCAGCATTAAGCAGAAAGGAACAAGTGCAGCTCACTGCGCTTCAATTGATCAGATCAAACGGTATTCAAGGCGCCAGCATGGCTGATATTTCAGCCGGAAGCGGTGTCGCCGTCGGAACCATCTATCACCATTTCGAAAGCCGAGAGGCCCTGATCGACGCACTGCGCGTGCAATTGGCCGAGCAGTTGGCCTTGTCTCTTCAAGCAGGATTAAGCGGTAAAGGCAGTCACAAGGAGAAGATTCAAAGCCTCTGGAACAACGCGTATGCCTTCTTCAGCAAAAATCCTTTAGCGGCTTCTTTTATGGATCAGTACCTTTCGTCTGCCCAAGGTGCTTCCAGTTCTGGATTGTTGAAAATGAAAGGGTTAAGCGCCGTGAGCGACTTTCTCAAAGACGCTATCAAGCAAGGCAAAGTGAGAAAGGTAGAGGCCGAATGGCTTTTCGAATGGCTGCTGTCCTCTGTCTTGACCACCGTTCGGGTAAGCAACAACAAGCACATGGCCGCAATTGCCAAAAAGTCCTTGGATATGGGGGCCGAAATGTGCTGGTCGGCATTTAAAGCCTAGGCGCGTGTTGCAAAAGGTGCACGTCGAACAATATTTCGATGCCGAAAAAACGGAGGCCATTTTATTTATGGTGGTCGGTGCTTTGGCCATTGTAGCCGCTTTGGCAGTATGGCTTGCGCTCAAATCGCAATGGTCAATCGGACTTTGCATTCCATTGGTTGCTTTGGCCGCGGTGCAATTGGCTGTAGGATGGGCGGTGTATAGCTCCTCCGACCGACAGCGCACCGACGTGGTATATGCAATGGACCTGGATCCAGCAGCTATTCGCGAAAAGGAAATCCCACGTATGCAGAAGGTAATGCGCAATTTTCAGATCTACCGCTACACCGAGTTGGCTTGTGTCATGTTAGGCGCTGTGCTCGTGTGGAAATGTTCCTTCAATGGCTCGTTGGCCTTTTGGAACGGCATCGGTTGCGGCCTTTCGGCTCAAGCCTTGATCCTGTTGGTATTGGATTTTTTTGCTGAAAAACGTGGCGGTCAATACCTGCACAGCTTGCTGGAATGGACCCAGCGATAAATCCTAACGCACCAAAGTCACAAAGCCACGGATTTCTTGCTCATCTTCCACACGTCCTTTTTCGTCGCGCAATTGAACCTTGATGAGATAGGAATAGGTTCCCGATTCAACAAAGAACTCACCGTCTCTCCTCTGACCCATCCATTTGAAATCGATATCGTCGGATTGATAGAAGACCTCGCCCCAACGGTTGTATATCCATACTTCCAATTGTTCAATGTTGTTGCCTGACACGGACCAATAGTCGTTGGTGCCATCGCCGTTGGGAGTAAACCCTTTGGGCACATAGATGCTTCCAGGACATACACTTTCAACGCTTTGGCTAAAAGTGCTTTCGCATCCGAATGGCGTGGTAACGGTCACCAAATAAACACCTTCTGTGGATGCAACGATTTCTTGACTCATGGCACCGGTATTCCAAAGGTAGAACGCGTTGGGGTTATTGGCATTGAGCGCAACACCATAAGGTGGATACGACAAACAACTTGTGATGGGCGATTCACCAAATGGATTGACGGGCAGCGGGTAAACATCCAAAGTCATGCCCAGAGTGGTAAAACAAAATTCATTGTCAATGGTGACGACATAATTCCCCGGTTCGGATACGCTAATCATAGGGCCCTCATCGCCAGTGTTCCAGAGGTAATTGTAATCCCCCACACCCGCGTTCAATTCGACAATCGAAGTTGCGCATACTGCAGTGTCTTCCAATGCAGGCAAAGCAGGATAATTGTATATCAGCACATCGCACTCGTCTTGAGACACACATCCATCAGGGCTAGTGGCAATAACACCATAGGTGCCGGATGCAGTGACTTCAATACTGGGAGTGGTGAGGCCATTGGTCCATACGATGGTGTGGGTGGCAGGATGTCCACAGTCCAATACCACCAGTTCGTCTTCACAGACGGCGATGGATTCAGGTAAATCAATGAATTCAAAGACCTGCTGCAAAAAAACCGTGTCTCGTGCAGAACAACCCGCGGAGTTCGTGGCCACAACAATCAAATCGGTGCTGGTGTCTTGCGAAACCGTGGTGGCAGGCACATTGGGATTGGCCACCAAATTTGCTGGCGTCCATTGCCAAGTCAATTGGCTATTGACATCTGCCACAGCGCTAACGGGCAATCCCTCAATGACACAACTTGTGACATCGTCTGGCGAAGCTTCGATTGTGAAGGCAGGTTGCACGTCAATGGTGATTTCCTCCGTCAGACCGCACATGTCTTGATACGAAACGGAGCATTCATAGGTGGTAGTTACAGTTGGGTTGGCCGTTGTGCTGGCTGCTGCTGGATTGGTCAGGGAAGCTGCCGGTGTCCAACTGATCGTTATGCCCGGGGGATTGCCCGGTATGACAGCATTCAATGTCACCGTCTGACCTGCACAAATGTTGTCATCGCTGGAGTTGAGTGTAAGATCCAATAAAACGGCGACCTCAATGGTCACTTCGCCTGAAGCGGAGCAACCTTGCTCAGAAGTCACATCCACAGAATAGGTGACATTGGTAGTTGGCGACACTATGGGTGTGGCCCCAAAAGCGTTGCTGATATTGGTGGACGGTGACCATGCATAGTCGAAATCGCCATCGACAGAAGGAATAGCGTAGAGTTGAATGCCATCGGCATCGCACAATACGGTATCGTTGGGCATATCGAGGGTAAATCCTTGTCCCACATTCACAAGCACGGAGTCGATGTAGGAGCACCCCAATACTTGATCGATGAGCTCAGCATAATAGGTCGTGGTTTCGGTAGGCGAGGCATTCACCACAGGTTGGGAGGTAAAATCCAAACCTGCCGCCGGACTCCATGTGTAGCTGTAACTGTTGGTTTGAATGGTGCCGATATAGACATTGTCCAAGGCCCAGTTGTCTTGGTTGTTGAGCCATAGTCCGGTTTGATGCCAGCGGAAGCGGGTGTTGGTGGAATAAGCACCTGCAGGAATGGGCACTTCAATGGAAGTGAAGTTGGGGTATGCCGCTTCGTAGTAGGTGTTGATCACAACCCAAGGTCCATTGGACACCGAATACGACAACACCACGTTGTCTCCGGGGTCAGCATCTTCGCATGGCGCGGTGCCATTGGCAATTTTCAGAGAAAAGTACACACTTCCTCCCGAAGTAACATTGAGTCCGTTGGTGATGGCCTCCCGTGTAGTGGTGCCATTGAAGTACAACGCTTGATCATTCACCGCGCCGCAAACATCGTCTGCTGCGCCGTTGGTGATGTCCTCCCAAGAGCCCCAAGCAATACCCGGGTCAAAGTCGTCGCTCCAAATTTCGGCTTCTGCCGTAACACTCAGTTCTTCGCTGCCTCCTGTGCAATACATCACTTCATCGGGTGTAATTTCAAACGATGTAATATCGCCATTTTGCACCGTAATGTCGACAGTGCCCTCTGCGCTCGCGCAACCCGATGGCGTTGTAATGGTGCAGGTGTAGGTAGTCGATTGGAGCGGTGTAGCCACAGGATTGGCAATCGATGGGTTGCTCAAGCCCGCTGTGGGTGTCCAGTTGTAGGTGTAAACCGCATTTTCGGGTTGGGCATTCATTTGCAGTTGCACGCTTTCGTATCTGCAAATCACTTGGTCGGGCGAGATGCTGAAAACAGGCGGTTCTGGAACCTCAACACTGAAATAAAAAGGCGATTCGCAACCAGAGGCGAGCTCGTTGCCTTGTCCTACATAGATACCATTTTGAATGGGCAAAGGCAATTCCCAAACGTACCCCTCATGCAGGATGGTCTCGGGTTCGTTGTAGTTGAACCAAATGGGGTCAAAAAGATTGGTACTGATTTGCAGCGTTACGCCATCGCTGGTGCAAATGGCTTCGTCAATTAAAATGGGTGGCACAGGACTGAACGATCCCACACTGTATGCATAGCTTTCAGCGTCACCGTAACCGTAGACATATGCCGTTACACCGCCTCCGGGGGCTTCCAATAAGTGGCTGCCTTCGGTGATGGGCACGGCACACCACATTTGGTCGTTGCAGTTGGGGAAACTTTCAAATAGCGCAGGATCAACGATTGCACCATCCAAGGCCACATTGCCCAATTGTTCGGCATTGATGACCAGATTCAGATAGTGATCATTGATAACCGCCGACTCAACGGTTGAGAAAGTAATCTGATCGATTTTTTTGTTCACATCATCCACCACCACCATAGCAGGGTCGCCATCTCCACCGCAGGTAATGCCTTCCATGTATTGAATAACAGCGATCGGTTGATCGGCATTGACGCAATGAGGGTCGGCATCGTGGTTGAATTCTTGATATTCACCGGCGTTCAAGGTGAATGCGCCTCCACCGTCCACCATCACAGTGGTATTGTCAACCGAAGCCATCACACGCCACGTATAACCTCCACCTATACTTGAAATGAAGGACCAAGGCGTCAAAAAATATTCGGTTCCCCAAAGACTAATTGGAAAGTTTTGATCGAAAATATGGTCGCATGCGCCGCATTCGGTGGGGAGATTGGTGCAGTCGGTGCCCGAAAAAACCGCAAACGGTCGACAATTGCCATTGGCTGCTGTACCCGTGATGCGCGTCCCCGTCAAGTCTCCCCCTGTGAGTGTTCGGTATTGAATGCATTCCCCTTGATTGAGCTGCACCACAAACGGCAAGCCGGCTGCGTAACCGCCCTCAAGATCCGTGCTTGGGGTGATTTCGATTTCACTGTCATCGGCAGTTGCAACAATCAGCATCTCGCTCTCATAACCGCCGATTCCAACATAGGAGGCGGCCATGTAGTCGATTCCCAAGGTAGGCGTGGGTAGGATTTTTGCGGCATCCGCAGTATATGGATTGAAGTTGATGGCAAAAACAGCAACGGTGTCCTCTGTAGTAACGTGAATTCCGCGCCCTTGAATTTGGTTGAAGGTGTACATCTCACCAACGTTGTTGGGGATGGTCACCGTGGTAGTGATATTGGCGGTGACTGTAAAGCTCTGGGACCAACTTTGGCCTGGAATCTCTATGACGCCGCTGGTGTTTTGGTCGCTAACGATAAAAAGATCCAACGATTCACCAGATTCGGTTTCGTAGTTCTTCATAAAGCCCAGCCAAAAGTCTTTTCCTTTTGTTGGAGTTACATTTTGTGCGGAGCCGAGTATTCTTAGGAATACGAACGACAACAATATGAGTGTAGTGTGTTTCAATTCATTCAAAGGTATCAAATGTGAACGCCAAAAGCCACAATTTTGACGAAAAAAAAAGCATTTATCTCTCTCCTGCCAATCCATCAATTGGACTCGTTTCGAGCAGGCATGGTTGCTTGGCGCTGTTGATTAATAATCAAATCAGCCGTAAATGGAGCGATAAGCTTCTTCTGCAATTGCAAAAGATCGGGTCTGCTGGGCCACACTTCTGCAGCGTTCGCGGCACCCCGAGTCATTCAGAAGCAGCTCTAACTGCTCCATGAGCCAAGACATGGATGCAATAGACATGTCTTCGAGAACGACGCCCGCCTGGTGGGCAATGGCCAATGTGCTGTCTTGGCTGGTTTCTTTCATCATTGCGATGGGCAAACCCATGGCCCAGTACTCTCCGTTTTTGACCGGTGTACCATATCTTTTGGAGGCAACAGCTTTTTGCGGATTGTAGGCAAAATCGGCCAGTGCCAAGTGTTCAGGCACATCCTCCGGGGCGCAACAATGGATGTGCACATGATCGATGTTCAGACGCAAGGCATTGGCCCGCTCCAGTATGGTTTCCTTTGGGGTCGTAGTGAGAAGTTGCACCACAAATCGATCTCCCCAATGCCGGCGGCCATGGTCAAACAACATAAGGCTCTCGTCCAAATAGTACATTCCTCCGAGTTGACTTGCACAAACGCATACGATGGCATCGTGGGCTAAACTGAATTTTTTGCGCAATGCAGTGCGATCAAAACGGGCGGGGTTGAATTCCTCCAAATTCACACAAGCGGGACGGTAGCGCACCTGGGCGGGAGAAAATTGCCATTTTTCCTCGGCATAGCGGATCATTTCGGGATGAGCCGCGATCAAAATGTCCGCATCGTGAGCCATTTTTTTCTCCATCCACCACAACAAGCGAAACGAGAGGGAAGATCGGCTCCATACTCCTGTTTCCACCATGCATTCGGCATGTGGTTCCCAACTATCAATGATCAGCTTGCGCGAACTAAGACGGCTGCTCAACCAGGCCACTGCTCCTGCTACTGGGGCAAAAGCATGCAGCGTGGTGATGCGGTTTTGGCGGCAATAACGCCTCACTGCAAAGATTTGTCGAATGTAAAGCCACCATCCCCGAATACGCAGGGGCGAATAGGGCTGAGGAACCCAACGCACATTGAGGCTTTGCCAAGATGCATCGCTTGGCTGCGCTGTGATCTCACCGAGCTCGGGAGTCTGCTCATAGGTCATCAGGTGAATAGTGCTATCGGGACCCAGATGCCTCTGAACGATGGCCAAATAGGGCAGCACATACCGATGGACCAGCGGGTTGACGCGGCTCCAACTGCAGATGACGAGGATGTGCTTCGGCGATTTCATGGGGTGTAAACGGCAGTGAATAAGGTTCGAAGGGCGGGTACAATGCGTCCTGACTTCAGATGGGTTTTGAAGAACATCCGTTTGTATAATGTGCGTTGCTGTTCCCGTTCTCGCGGATCAAGCATGTCTTGCTGCGCAACGTGCACCAGAAAACGGCGATATGCTTTTTCCAGCTGTTTGTGGTTGGACATCAACGAGCCTCTTGTTTTTCGGATGGTGTATACCACATCATTCACAGCGCCGTATTGCCCATTTCGCGATAGGGCCAAAAAAAATACACGATCTTCCAAATGGCTCCATGTTTCATCGAAACGAAGTTGGCCAATGGCACTGCGGCGAATCATCCAAGTCACACCGCAAAAACAACAGGCATCAATCAAGTGCATTTCATGGTGCAGGTCTGCCGGTACACGGGGCGTCCACACCTCAATCAATTTGGAAAGGTCTTCCGATTTTTTTTCCACACGCCCGTCACAAAATGTTTTTTCTGGATGCTGTACCATGAGCTGGACGCGAGCGGAAAGGCTGTTGGTTGGGAGCATATCATCGGCATCCAAAAAACAGATGAATGTTCCGTGGGCAAGATCAAGTCCGGTATTGCGCGCTTTGCTGAGTCCGGCTTCCTCCAACACGATCAATCGGATGCGTGGATCGGTATAGCTGCGGCATACGTCGGAGGTGTGGTCAGTGCAGCCGTTGACAATGATCAAAAGTTCCCAATGTGGATGCGTTTGGGCGCATACCGATTCAATGGCCAAGCCAATGGTGGCTGCGGCGTTGTGAGCAGGCAATATGATGGATACTAGATCATCCATGATGCTCCTTGTCTTGAATCAATTGTATGTCTTGGCCCAACTGCCCAATCAAGTTTTGGATGCGCCGTATTTGTTGTTCATAAGTGTTGCTGTTGGCCCAGTTCGTGCGCCGTTCAATGGCTGCAGCGGAACGGTGAATTTCAGGGTGCTCAATGACCTCGCGAAAACTGTGCAGATACTTGTCCAAATTGGAGGCCATGCAGAGCAGGTTATCGTGTTTGACGTATTCAGAAATGATATGCGAAACAATGGGTTTTCCGCTTGCGAGATAGGCCATGATTTTATGCGAATTGGCCAATATTTCGGGAAATTCATTGGAGCGGTAAGCAAAGAACAACACATCGGCTTGGCGCAAATAAGATTGCATTTGTCCCGGTATGCATTCGCCCAAAAGGGTGACATTCGCATTCCGACCAATTTTCTCCACCTCGGCCAATGCGTTTGGATTCGAGTGTTCGTTGAGATTGCTTTGGCTATAACTACCGGCAAGAAAAAAGTGCACATCGGGATTGGACTTCACCAAGGCATGGAGCCAGGACCATTGAACATAGGGCATCAAAAGATTGCCGGTATAGAGGGCACGATGAACCTGTGGCACATCGGGCAATAGTGCGGCCTCTTCGGCGACAGGAGCATAACCGTGTTGTACAAAATAGCTGTGTCGGTTGAAGGGCTGCATTTTTTGCACAATACCGGTGGTCACTCCCAAGCACAAGTGGGCCGTGGAGCAAGCTTGGGCCAATTGGTAATCGGTGTGATAGTCCATCATGTGGTGAATGCGGAAGGCATGCACGAAGCTGTCAAGATCGAAAAATCGGGAGTTGTCGAAGCTCCAAACCACGCCGAAGGGGCCGCCACAGTGCTTTTCCATGCTGCGCACGATACGTTTATACCATGCCTTGCGCAAGATTGCGGGTAAGAAACGCGCACCTTTCAAACTGTAGGAGTCGAATAGCAAGTGGACACGAGGATGGCGATATTGCAAGGCCAATTCGCGATCTGCCCAAGGCGGCAATAAAAACCAAACATCGTGGCCGGCATTGGCCAAGGCCACGGCATAATGGTGTTTGGAAAGCATGGATTTGCCCCACGATTCAGGGGAGATAATCAGTATCCGTTGTGCAGTTAAGGGCATTGTGACAAAGATAAACGAGATGCGATCTGCCACCAATCCCGTATTGCAATGACGGGTATTGCCCATAACTTATGGTTTTGCGTATCTTAATCGTTTCTTTATCAGCTTCTTGCGGCGAAATTATTCTGTAATACAACGAAATGGATAATTTTTATGGTGCAGTTTGGAAACTAGAAAGAATCCGTATTACCTTTGCCGCCCTCTTTTGAGGTTTATTTCAGACTTAATTACGCTAGAGATATGGCACAGAAAAGAACATACCAGCCTTCGAACACGAAGCGCAGAAACAAGCACGGATTCCGCAAGCGCATGGCTACAGCCAAGGGTCGCGCGGTATTGGCCTCTCGCAGAAAGAAGGGTCGCAAGAAGTTGACTACTTCTGACGAACGCCGCCACAAAGGCATCGTGCGCCTCTAAATTCTCTTTTAGTGCCTAAAGTTTTGGTCACACCACACGCGTGGTGTGACTTTTTTTTTCCCTTATTGGAGCTGCGCCAAAGTCTACCAACGCATTGTTTACCCCACATGGCGTAACGCATTCGAGCGGGCAGAGGTGATTTCAGCGTTTTAATCTGCCATCCAACGCCATCGTTCGAAATTTTCAACCATATTCGCTCCCGCATGATAGTCGCCGTCAATACACGATTGTTGCTCCCGGGCAAAATGGAGGGCATCGGTTGGTTCACCTATGAAATTGTGAAGCGAATGGTGCAGCATCACCCCAACATTCAATTCCATTTCTTTTTTGACCGTCCTTACGATGCCGCTTTTGTTTTTGGTTCCAACGTGAAGGCGCATGTTGTTCGGCCTCCAGTTCGGCACCCTTTACTCTTCGATTGGTGGTACAATTGGTCGGTGCCCCGCTTGCTCCGCAGAGTAAAAGCAGATGTTTTCGTGAGTATGGATGGGTTCTGTTCGTTGCGCACCCCTGTCCCTCAAATCGTTACCATTCACGATCTCAATTTCATGCATTTTCCAGAGCATGTTTCGCATCGGTACCGCAAATTTTTGCCCAAACGAACCGCGCAATATGTCAATGGACCTGCAGCATTAACAACAGTGAGCCATTTCAGTGCCGATGATTTGCGAAAAACATTTGGTCTTCAAAAGCCGGTCGAAGTGATATACAATGCTGCCTCTGATGTCTTTCAGCCTTTGGCTCAACAAGAGGTCGAAAATCTGCGTCAACGCCTAACAGCAGGCAGACCCTATTTTTTGTTTGTCAGTAGCATTCATCCGCGCAAGAATTTACCGCGAATTTTGAAAGCGTACGACTTGTGGAGAAGCCAGTCGGGAAAGGACTATGCGCTGGTTATCGTGGGACGTCGGTTTTGGCAAAATGCGGAGCTGGATCAAGTTTGGAAGAGCATGCAGTTCAGAGACGATGTTATTTTTGCGGGAAGCATGGAGCAGGCAGATTTGGCTCGCACCACAGCGGCTGCGCATGCCTTGGTGTATACCAGTTTGTACGAGGGATTTGGTATTCCCATCGTCGAGGCCATGCGCTGTGGCGTTCCGGTACTTACTTCCAATGTGAGTTCGATGCCTGAAATTGCAGGCCATGCGGCATTGTTGGTCGATCCATACCGTGTGGAGGCCATCGCATCGGGTATGCAGAGGTTGGCAGACGAACCCCAGCTCCATCGGCAGTTGTCAGAGGCCGGTCGTCAGCGGGCTCATTGCTTTGATTGGAATATTTCGGCCGAGAAATATTGGCAGTTGATTCTTAAAACAGCACAATCGCATGGGTAAAACAAAAGCATTGATCGAGTCGGCAAAATTGCAATTGCGCTGGAGCAATGATGGTGTCGAGGCTGGATGCGACGAAGCAGGTCGCGGTTGTTTGGCCGGACCTGTTGTGGCTGCAGCCGTGATTTTGCCCGATGATTTTTTTCATCCGTTGCTCACCGATTCCAAACAGCTCAGTGAAAGCCAGCGCGATGCCCTGCGGCCCTATATCGAAACGCATGCATTGGCGTGGGCAGTAGGTGTGGTTTCGGAGGCAGAAATCGACGAAATCAATATCCTCAATGCTTCATTCTTGGCGATGCATCGCGCATTGGATCAGTTGTCGATGCGGCCCACACGACTTTTGATTGATGGCAATCGCTTTAAGAAGTATGGCGATATTGAACACCATTGTATCATCAAAGGCGATGGTAAGATGAGCGCCATTGCGGCAGCGTCCGTATTGGCCAAAACCCATCGTGATGAGTGGATGATGCGCATCGATCAAGAATATCCGGCATACGGTTGGAAAACCAACAAAGGCTATCCAACGGTGGCGCATCGCAAGGTTATTGCTGCGCAAGGGGCGTCGCCATATCATCGCATGACCTTTGCCTTGTTGCCAAGGCAGTTGGAGCTTGATTTTTGAGCTTCTCCAATGGGAGGTTTGCATGCCTCGCTCGTTTTCATTAGTTTGGATCTATAATTCCAACACCGCATGAAGCGTTTTTTATACTCCGTTCTTGCCTTAGTGATGTTTGTAACAGCTTGTCAAGAAAAAACCCCAAGCAATGTGAAGTCAGAGCCTTTGTCGCAAGTCGATCCCGCAAAAGGCCGAGCTCTTTTTGAGGCCTTCAATGCACACAATTGGCAAAAAATGGCGGACTTATATGCCCCTGATGCGGTGTTTCTCGATCCTGCTTTGGGAGCGGAGCCAGTGCATCAAAGCAAAGATTCAATCGTTGCCAAGTACACAGCGTTACAGTCCATATGCCCTGATATTACCGATAGTTTGGTGGGCGTTTGGGCGTGTGACACGAATAAATTGGTGGCTGAGTTTGTATCCAAGGGCACTTTCCCCGATGGTTCATCCATGCGGTTGCCCATTGTTTCGATACTGACCTTCCGCAATGGGTTGATTGTATCGGACCGAACGTATTATGATAACTTCGAATGAGAAATTCTGGTAATGGTCAGCGCATCAAATGACCATCTCGGGCACATCGTTTGGAACAATAAGTTTACCTTTTGTTGATTGTACGATTTCCTCAACACTCACACCTGGTGCACGTTCAACGAGCACAAAGCCATCTGGTGTAACATCAAAAACACCCAAATCGCTAACGATTTTTTTGACGCAACCGACACCGGTAAGGGGCAGTGTACATGCAGGCAATAACTTGGAATTACCCGCTTTGTCGCAGTGCTGCATGGCGACAATGATGTTTTTTGCGGAAGCCACTAAATCCATGGCCCCTCCCATGCCTTTGACCATTTTGCCGGGGACTTTCCAATTTGCAATGTCGCCGCGTTCGCTTACTTCCATGGCTCCGAGGATGGTGAGATCCACTTTTTGAGCGCGTATCATACCGAAGCTCATCGCACTATCAAAAAACACCGAACCGGGCAAAGTAGTGATGGTTTGTTTGCCAGCATTGATCAAGTCCGCATCTTCTTCGCCATCCCACGGAAAGGGTCCCATGCCGAGCAACCCGTTTTCCGATTGCAATTCTACCTCAATTCCTTGAGGCAAATAATTGGCTACGAGTGTGGGAATTCCAATGCCCAAATTGACGTACATGCCGTCTTTGACTTCGCGTGCAATGCGCTTTGCAATGCCAATTTTATCCAATGCCATGTTGATGAAGTTTTAGAGTTGTGATGAGGTTATGATCGGGTGCGGACGGTGCGTTGTTCGATGCGTTTTTCGTAGTTTACCCCTTGGAAAATGCGATGCACGTAGATGCCAGGCAGATGAATGTGATCCGGATCCAATGTGCCTGGCTCTACCAATTCTTCCACTTCGGCGATGGTGATTTTTCCAGCCATGGCCATCAACGGATTGAAGTTTCGTGAAGTAGCGCGAAATATCAAATTGCCTTTGTGATCGCCTTTCCAAGCTTTTACAAGTGCAAAATCTGAATCAAATGCGAATTCCATCAAGTAGTCCTTGCCGTTGAAATTTCGTACTTCTTTGCCCAAAGCTACTTCGGTTCCAACACCTGCAGGGGTGTAAATTGCAGGCATGCCATAACCAGCCGCCATGCAGCGTGTGGCCAAGGTGCCTTGCGGTACTAGTTCAACTTCCAATTCTCCGCTGAGCATTTGGCGCTCGAATTCGGCGTTTTCACCCACGTAGGACGAGATCATTTTCTTGACTTGCCGACCTTGCAGCAAAAGCCCCAAGCCAAAATCGTCGACTCCAGCATTGTTGGAGATGCATGTGAGTCCTGTAATATTTTTGCGCACCAATTCGGAAATGCAATTTTCCGGAATTCCGCACAATCCAAAACCTCCGACCATCAAGGTCATGTTGCTTTGAATGTCTTTGCAAGCTTCTTCAGCGTTGCTAACAACTTTATGGATGGGCATGAATGACTTTTTTTTCCACCATTCGTTCCGCCGAATAGGGGATGCGAACTTACTTCATTGTGTGCATTGTGCAAACAGGCGATTGGTGTTTTTTTTGAAAGCAGCGTATAGCCTAGGTTTTGGTAAGTAGTTGAAAATAAATGGGCTAAAAACTGAACTTATGCACATTTTCCTGCGGGGACGTTAAAATCTCGGTTAATAACATGATGGGGTCGCGGGGGAGAGATGCCTTGGATTTAGGGTTTCTTTGTTAGGAATGCCGCGAAGTGGACGATCTCGGCATTCGTTTAACCAATTTCGTAATCTTAACTTCTTAGCAAGTGAAAACAATTTATCCATCTATTCTTTCCACCGTTGCTGCTTGGGCGCTGCGTTTGGCGCTTCTTGTTGCAGGCATGGCATTGGCTGTTCAGTTGTTTGCCCAGACCAATTGCGCTGTCACAGTCACCTCTTCATTTGAAGATCCTACGGTCAATTGCCAAGACCCCATACCGGCTTTTGCTCCTTTTGAGGCAACAAGCTCTTGTTGTGAGGGCCCTGTCAACCTAACGTATTTCACCAGTCAAGGGTCTCAATTCGTAGAGAATTGCACTGTATCCACAGCCTTTGGTCCTGGTCCCGATTGGTCGGTTTGGTTGCCAAATTTGCCAGGTGGGTTGAGCCAGTACTGGCATTTTATCGGCAATCCGTCTTGGCAAGCATTCAACGATGGAACTGCACACCTTACCGGAGTGGTCGCCATGCAGGGCAATACAGCCAATCAGTTTGCTGTAGACATGTGGTTCCAAAACGGCAAAAATTGGTCGGATTGGAATGCATTGGGTCGTGGATACAAAGACGATCTGCAGCTCGGTTTAAATCATTATGAGGATTGGATGTACTATGAAATGGCGCCCAATTTTGCAAATCTTACGGGTTTGGGGAATTTGGCTGGAAGCCATTTGTCCCTTTCGCATCAGCCGTCAACCTACTACTACGGTTTTCAATCGGGTATAGCTGCCAATAACCGCAATGCGAATTCGGGTTTGAGCGGATGGTTTTACTACAATGGCGTAGTCAACGGATTGGTCGCAAATGGACATGGTGACGTCAATGTCGATAGCAGTTGCGAAACGGGTGTCGGATGTGCCAATACGGTGCACACCTTGGTGGCTCGAGCAGAAGATGCTTGTGGCAATGTGGCTTACGGCCAGCAGTCCATACAGATTGTGGACAATACAGCTCCCGTGGTGGATGCATACGAGGAGATCATTCAATTGGATTGCGAAAACAGTGACGGCATTTTCATTACGGCCAATGACAATTGCTCTGAAATTCTGATCACCTATTCCGATGCAAGCGAAGGCGCATGCTCCCCCATCACACGCACCTATACCATTGCAGACGCTTGTGGAAATACCACTACCGCCGTTCAAACCATACTGCGCAATGCAGGCGTACCGCCGCAGTTCACGGTGTTTCCCGAACCCATTACCTTGGAGTGCGATGCAGCCGACGAAATTCCAACTCCTGAAGTCCTTTGGTCAGTGGGTTGTGGTGGAGAAGAGTTGACCATTTCTTCTGAAACGTTTGCCGGCGATTGCCCCAATACCTATACTGCCATATACACCTACATCGTTGAAGACAATTGTGGTGGAGCAGATACAGCATTGTGGGTGGTCGACGTGGTGGACACGACGGCGCCCGAATTGTTCAATGTTCCTGACGATATGGAGATCGAATGCGGCGATGAAATCCCCGAGGTCAATGTGTTTGCATTGGATAATTGCGATCTAGAGGTCGTAACGAGCCTCTCCGCCGAAACAGTGTATGGCACATGCGGATACGATTTTATTCGCACATGGAGTGCAACAGATGCGTGCGGAAACACCTCCACTGCAACACAAGTGATTCATGTCGATGACCTCGAGAAACCCAATTTCTCTTTTGTTCCATCAAGTGTGTTTTTGGAATGCGGAACACCCTTTGAGTTGGCCATCCCAACCGCCAATGACGAATGCTCCGTAGTGGAAATGGAATGGACCGATGTCGATTTGGAAGACTGTGCAGGCAGCTATGCGCGTATTTTCCGTGCCTTCGATGGTTGCGGCAATTCGCGTTTGGCCACCGTATTTGTTATGTTTAGCGACACCGAAGCTCCACAAATGACGGAGTTTCCCGACGACGTATTCGTCACCTGCGAAACAATTCCTTCACAAGGCGAAGTGACCGTTGCGTGGGAAGACAATTGTGGCAATGTAACCGCCGATGTATCCCAAGTGACGATTGAAGGGGATTGTCCAGGTGCATACACCATTGCGCGTACATGGGAGTTGACCGACGATTGCGGCAACACCTCTTCTTATACGTGGAACATCCATGTAGGGGACGAGCAACCACCAGTATTGATTGGTGTTCCTGCCGATATGACGATCGGTTGTGGAGATGAAATTGTTGAAGCGGTGGTAGTAGCCGACGACGATTGCGCCCAAGATATTTTGGTTACACTCAATGCACAGACCATTCAGAATGCGTGTGGATACCAATTCGAACGCACTTGGACCGCAACAGATGGCTGCGGAAATACAAGTGAAGCTACACAGGTGATTACGGTAGAAGATGATGTAGCACCCTACTTTACATATGTACCAGCCGATATTAATCTAGCATGTTCCACCGGTGAAACAAGCACCGACGAAGGCGAAATGGCCATGGCCATGGACGATTGCTCCAATGTAGTTGTGACGTTCTTTGATTCGATTATCGAGGGCAATTGTGGCGATGGGGTCTTGCGCACATTTGTTGCAACGGACGGCTGCGGCAATACCGCCACAGCACAACAGATCATTTCCTACAGCGATAATTTTGCGCCTGCATTTACATTCGTAAGCGAGGACATCGCGGCCGATTGCGGCGATGAAATCGTGATTGCTGCTCCGATAGCTGTCGACGCTTGCAGCACTGTGGAAATTACGTTTGAAGATGTATTGGTGAGCACTTGCGGCGGAAGCTTCCAGCGGATCTACACGGCCACCGACGGATGTGGCAATACGGCTACCGCAACAGTGGATGTCATTTACAACGATGGTGCTACTCCCGAAATCACCAATGGTCCTGCAGACGTAACAGTGGAATGCGATCAAATCCCAACCATTGAATCGGCTCAGTTGCAATTCACAGATAATTGCGGCAATATTTCGATCGATCAACAAGAAACTCGTATCGATGGCGATTGTGCAGGCAATTATACCTTGGTGCGTACCTACACCTTGACCGACGATTGTGGCAATGCCTCAGAATGGGTATGGACGATCACAGTGATCGATACCCAAGGTCCTGAAATTGTTGGTGTGCCAGCTGATATGACACTCGGATGTGGCGATGAAATTCCTGCCGCCGATGTGTTCGCGATAGACAACTGCGATCTTCAACCCACACTGGATTTATCGGCAATTACTATAAATAATCCGTGTGGATATGATTTCATTCGCACGTGGACAGCTACAGATCATTGCGGAAATGCAACGACCGTGGAGCAAGTCATCAGCGTTACCGATGATGTGGATCCTGTCTTCACCTTTGTGCCAACAGATGTCAATTTTGCTTGCGGCGAATTGGGCGATATTGAAATGGCTACAGCTGATGATGCTTGCTCCGATGTAGTCGTTACGTTCACTGATGAAGTCACCAACACAGCCAATGGTTCGTTTATTCGCCATTGGTTGGCTACCGATGGTTGCGGAAATACAGCGGAAGCACAAACGCAAGTGACCTTCAACGCCGATGGCCCACCAGCAATCATTTGTCCGGGCAATCAGACGGTAAATGCAGGATTCAACTGTTCTCCCGAATTGCCCGACTATACCAACTTGGTGTGGGTGGAGACTTCGTGCATTGATCCATCGGCGATAAGCATAACTCAATCGCCCCTAGCAGGGACATTACTTACCGGCAATACTTTAGTGACAATGACTGTAACTGCCGCGGATGGTGGCGTTGCGTCGTGCACATTCACCGTAAGTGTGTTGGACAATACAGCCCCATTTGTACTTTGTCCGTTTGCAGAAACGATTCAGATGAACCCCAATTGTGTAGCTTCATTGCCCGATTACACCAGTTTGGTGGTGGCCGAGGATGCCTGCACCGAAGCATTGAGTATTGTTCAATCACCACCTGCGGGTACTCTGATTTCTGGGCTCAATGAGGTCCTTGTAACCATGACTGTTACCGATGCAGCCGGCAATGCATCCGAATGTTCGTTCGGTGTTCAACCTATTGATGTGACAGGACCATTCTTCACCCAATTCCCAAATGACGTAACGGTGGAATGCGATCAAATCCCTGGTCCTGAAACAGCGCAAGTCCAATACATGGATGCTTGTGGAACTGCGACCATCCAAATGGTGGAAGAAATCACACCCAACAATTCTGGATGCGAATCGGCCTATACCATTCAACGCATTTACACGATTACTGATGAGGCCAATATTTCGGTTGAGGAAACCTGGACCATTACGGTAGTGGACAACACACCGCCACAATTGTTGGGAGTGCCCTTGGACGCGGTAGTGCAATGTGGTGACCCCATTTCAGAGGTGGATGTCACAGCAATCGACAATTGCGATTTCAATGTTACAGTGAGCTTAACAGCAAACACGATCCAATTGGATTGTGGATATATTTTCCAACGCGTATGGACCGCCGAAGACGATTGTGGCAATACCGCAACCGCTGTTCAGAACATTACTGTCCAAGATGCAGTTGAGCCTTACTTCAACTTTGTGCCTGCATCCACGGTGATTTCATGCGAGAACTATGGCACTGCCCTCAATGATTTGCCTACTGCCATCGCGATGGACGATTGCTCCATAGTGACAGTCACGCATACAGATCAGATGAACGACGATTGCAGCGGCGGATTTACCCGCACATGGACAGCAACAGACGGCTGTGGCAACACAACAACCGCGCAAACAACATACACCGTGGAGGACATTGACGCCCCCGTTTTTGTATCTGTTCCAATGAATTTGACTGTGCCAGCATGCAGCGAATTGCCAGAAGCCACCATCGATCAGATCATATTTACAGAGAACTGTTCAACGGTGACATTGACAGTCGTAGACGAAAGTGTCGAACTGGATTGTCCAAACAGCCAGCTTGTGTATCGAATGTGGAGATTGACCGACGCTTGTGGCAATCAAGCCAGCTACACACAAGAAATTTATGTGATCGACGAGGTTGGTCCTACTTTGGTAGGTGTTCCTGCCAATCAAACATTGAACTGTGGAGAGGAGCCGGAGGAGGCCAACGTTACCGCATTTGACGATTGTGGAAATCCGGAGGATGTCACCGTTAGTTTGCATGCCA
>CANHSF010000025.1 GCA_947463065.1 Flavobacteriales bacterium
ACTGCTGCCTCCCGTAGGAGTCTGGTCCGTGTCTCAGTACCAGTGTGGGGGATCATCCTCTCAGAACCCCTACCAATCGTAGCCTTGGTGAGCCGTTACCTCACCAACTAGCTAATTGGGCGCATGCTCATCTTATACCGCCGGAGCTTTAAATGCAAAGTGATGCCACTTCGCAGTGTTATGGGAAATTAGCGTCAATTTCTCGACGTTATGTCCCAGTATAAGGCAGATTGCATACGTGTTACGCACCCGTGCGCCGGTCGCCATCAAACAATATTGCTATTGTTCATGCTGCCCCTCGACTTGCATGTGTTAAGCCTGCCGCTAGCGTTCATCCTGAGCCAGGATCAAACTCTCCATTGTAAATGAATTGTTGTATCTTGGCTTAAGCAAAATTTACCTATTTGCTGCTGCATTATTTCAAAGAACTTCTTATTTCACTTTTGTGTCCTCAAACCACTTTTTGGTTTGGGGCGGCAAATGTACTGCTTTTGATTTCTTAATTCCAAATTTATTTTTCAAAATTTCGAATTTTTTTTTCTCTGCTCTCCACTTACCGTTTTTCCCTTCGTTTCTGTTGGGTCGGCAAAAGTATATCATCTGTTGTCGTCAAACCAAATAATGTTGAAAACTTTATTCGATTTTTCTTGCCAGTTTCGCTTTTGCCTTTCAAAGAACGTCGTTGTTTTCTAAAGCGGGTGCAAATGTACTCCTATATTTCGTTCGCGCAAGTCCTATCGCAAACTTTTTTTTCGACTGCTATCTAAATCGCTATCCCTCAACAAAATAAATTTTGATTTTTTTTTGCTCTGCGCGTTTTTGCTGTATTCGAGACGCCTTATCCTCCCCTTTTTCTGCTTTATATCTCCTCATACTCGCTTCAATCGCCCCTCGAAAGGTGCCTATTTAGATATCGTGCATCTCTTGCTCTGCTCAACTCGCGGAAAAATTACTGGAACCTATTATCCCAAATTATGCAGTCAAAACCTATTACAGAGCTGAAATGCTTCAACGACGTTCACTTCCTCGATTTTTATTTTCACAGTATGGGTGATACACCTTCAAATAAAAATCCTGCGGGAGCGCCCGTCCTTTTTGCCTTTCAACTCTTCATAACGATTCCGACTGCATAAATTGGGATTATCCCAAATTCCAAGAAGTGCGTTGACTTAGAAAAGCAGAGCTAACATGATGTGGGGGTCGATAAAGGACGCCAAGCGTGGCGTCATTACAACAATCTCAACCTACTGAAAGATCGGCCGTAAAATGAGTTTACTTCTGAATGTGCCTCGGGAACGGCCGCTGTTGCGCTTAGGGCTTTGATGGTGTGTGAACCCATTGATTAAGTCTCAATGCAACTACCTTAATTTCAGCAGTTAAACTTTTGTTAGATAGAATTATGCGATTCGCCTCATGCATGTATTCCTGCATGCGCATTGGTGATGTATATATACTATATACATATGCTAATGATCATTCCCTCACCTATTCAGTCACACACGCCTCAGATACGTCTCAGTGCGCCTCAGTACGTCTCGCGCTGATAAACGCATTGGCCGTGTATATAGGTTTGTAGCACCTGAGCAGCGCGCACCTCCGCTTCGTTGGCGCGTGATAAATCGGTGTCTACTATCACAAAGTCGGCTAACTTACCTACTTCTAAACTGCCTTTCTTTTCTTCCTCAAAATTGGCCATGGCCGCCCAAATCGTTACACCACGCAGCGCCTGCTCTATCGTCAGCGCATTTTCCATTTGCCAACCCTCCGCAGGCAATCCGCGGCTATCGCGGCGAAAAACGGCTGTTGCAATGGTTTTAAACGGTGATATATCCTCGATTGGAAAGTCTGTTCCCAATGGTATAAAATTCAATTGCTCCATCAGTTCTTTATACGCATAGGCGCGCTGAATGCGATTGCGGCCAAGGCGTTCGATGGCCCACGACCAATCGCTCATGGCGTGCGTCGGTTGTACGCTTGGTATCACGACACACTCGCTAAATCGTTTCATATCCGCTGGATCTACCACCTGTGCATGCTCTATCCGCCAACGCAGATCGCGCGCACCATCCAATGCCTGACAATACACGTCGAGCGCTACGCGATTCGCACTATCACCAATGGCATGTGTGCATATTTGAAATCCCGCCTTCTTCAACTCGAATGCTTTATTGATGTAGTATTCTCTTGTGTGCAACAATTCGCCGTACGCTTGACGCGGCAATAGATCTTCATACGGTTTGATCAAACAAGCGCCACGCGAGCCCAAGGCGCCATCCATGACCCATTTGAACGCACGAATGGTTAAGCGATCATCGATCTGTGGTCCTTTTCCCACGAAGTAGTCGTAGTTCTCTTGATTGTCGGCTAGAATTGCGTACACCCGCATCTTCAACACAGAATCCTGCAGTGCTCGCTGATAAATTTCGATGTCTCTTTTGCTCAATCCTGCCTCATCTATGGTGGTTAAACCCACTGCGAGACAATTCTCTTGCGCACGCTTGACAATTTCAAGTTCTTCTTCGATGGCTTTATCGGGCACTATCGCATCTATGGCTTGCATGGCATTGTCGATGAGTACACCGCTTGGTTTACCGTTGACTGCCGCGATTTCACCACCGTCAATCGGTTTTACTCCCTCGATACCCGCCAAACGCAGCGCGGCATCATTGGCGATGAGGGCATGTCCATCTATTCGTCGCAAGACCACTGGGATATCGGGGAAAAGCGCATTGAGTTGGTCGTTGGTTGGAAAATCCTTGATGGGCCAATCGTTTTGATCCCAGCCGCGGCCTTGGATGAAACGCGCTTGCGGATATTGTTTTTGGAAGTCAATGACCTTTTGCAGCACATCTTCCCATGACGAAGTTCCGGTGAGCTGTACCTCGCTCAGCGCCCGTGCATAGGCTAAAAAATGGCAATGCGCATCGATGAAGCCGGGGTAAATCACACGTTGCGCAGCGTCGATGGATCGTGCGGCGCTGTATTTATTGAGGATTTGACGTTCGGGACCCAGTTCAAGAATTTTTCCATCCTTGATGGCCATGGCTTGGTAGACATGATTCTCTTGATCCAATGCGTAGATGCGGGCGTTGTGGATGATGAGATCGGCCTCTACATGCTGGTAGGCGCAGCTGTTAAGGAGAAGCAAAGTAAAAATCCCGAAAACAAAATAGCTATTCCTCATGGATTCGAATTTTTATGAAACGTCGTTGCATTGGCTTGTGCGGTAGGCATGATGACCAAGTCGTTGATGCAGACATGTGCTGGGCGACTCGCCATGAACCATGCGGCCTCTGCGATATCTTCTGCGACCAATGGATCAAAGCCTTTGTACACCGCATCGGCAACGGCTTGATCACCGCTGAATCGCACTTTGGAAAATTCGGTATTGGCTGCCCCTGGTGCAATTTGTCCCACGCGAATGCCATGTGGCAATAAATCAATGCGCATGCTTTTGGTCAATGCATCGACACCGAATTTGGACGCGCTGTAAGCATTTCCACCGAGATACGGTTCTTTTCCCGCTATTGAACCCACATTGATGATCATACCAGAGCGTTGCGGGATCATCCATTGCACCACCCGCTTCGTGACGAAAATCAAACCTTTGACATTGGTGTCGATCATCTCATGCATGTGCTCAAAATTCAGCTCTTGAATAGTCGCTTTGCCTCGAGCGAGTCCTGCATTATTGACCAATACATCGATGCATTGCCACGACGATGGGATTTGATCAAACACCTGATCAACGGCTGCTTGATCGCGCACATCACACGCATAGATCAAGACCTCTGTGGCCGAATTGGCGGCGATCCACTGCTGGAGTTGTTGCAGGCGCTCCAAACGTCGTGCAATTAAAATGAGTCGAAACCCCTGTTGGGCAAACAATTTGGCAATGGCTTCGCCAAACCCAGAGGATGCCCCAGTAATGATGGCTGTTTTCATGCTTCTGGAGAGGATTGAATTTTACGCATCACAAAATCCTTTCGCGAACCTGCGAAGAGTTCAAATTTTAAGAATACACAAGGCAAGGTGCCATTGATGAAATTGAATTTACGTGCCGGTTTTAAACCAATGCGTTTGACTGCCTCGAGGTGCGAGGTAATGATCCAACAGGTATGGCCTTTCCAAGTTTGTTTGAGTCGATCGCCAAGTTGCATGTAAAACGCTTCAGCATCGCGCAGGCTCAAGCGCTCCCCGTAGGGAGGATTGATCACCAAAGTACCGCTCTCCGATTGTGGCTCGAGGTTAAAAAAATCGCCCACACCAAAATGCACTTTTTCGTTGGGATTGAGCTGTGCAAAGTTGACCTGCGCAGTCTCCACGTGTTTGCGTGAGATGTCGGACATGAACATCAATTGGTCCAAGGGCAATACATTTTCCTTGGCTTGATCACCAATTTCTTTCCACAAAGCAGTATCAAAGTTGGCCCACTTCATACAACCAAAAGCCGTACGCTTGATTTGCACAGGCGTTTGTGTAGCGCGCAGATACGCCTCAATACCGATGGTAGCACCTCCGCACATGGGATCGTAAAAAGGACCCGACTCGGGTTGCCAATCGACCAATTCCACCATGGCCGCTGCCAATACTTCGTTGATGGGTGCATCGGATGCTTTGATGCGCAAATTGCGGCGGTTGAGTGATGCCCCGCTGCTATCCAAAGCGATATTCACTTTGTTTTCGTCGATATGCAGGTGGAGCAAAATATCGGGATGCTCAGGATCCACATCAGGACGACTGCCATATTTGTTGCGGAAGTAGTCGACGATGCCATCCTTCATGATTTGCGACGCGTAATGTTCGTGTCTGAAAAATTCCGAATGAACGTTCGGTTCGATGGCAAAAGTCATATCCTTTTTGATGTATTTATCCCAATCGTATTTGAGGCAATGGGTGTGAACATCATCGCCCTTTTTGATCTTGAACGAATGGATAGGAACCAAGACGCGGAGGGCAGTGCTCAGTTGTTGGTTAAACTGGTAGAGCAAACGCAGATTTCCCATGCAGGAAACCAATCGTTTGTGCAATTGGATATCGGTTGCGCCCCATTGCGCAATGCGCTTGGCTGTGATTTCTTCACAGTTTTGAAGGGTTTTGATATGAATCGTAAAATGTTCAGGTAGCACGTAATGGAAATGTTGTGGGTTATCCTCCAGCCTTTTTGGCTTGGTAACCCCATTGGTTTAAAAAAGAAATGATTTTATCGCGGTGATCGCCTTGGATGACAATCTCACCGTCTTTGGCTGAGCCCCCGGTGCCGCATTTTTGTTTAAGTTTGGTCGCCAGTTCATGCAAGTCATCGGAGCTTCCCACAAAATCTTTAATGACACAGGCCACCTTGCCCCCGCGGTGATTTTTTTCGAGCCATACCCGGAGGTTTTGTTCTTTGGGCGGCAGCGTTTTCATTTCACCAAACGCGTTGGAGTCGAGTGACACATCGCGATTGGTAGAAAAGACCAAACCACCAAGACTACTTAAATTATTGGTTTTTTTTGCCATTTCACAAATATAGGATAGAACCCAAAACAAGTTGGCCTTTCCGGCTCGGAGGGATTAACCCAAAATGCCAGCATGATCGTCTTTGCCTTCTTCTTGCCAACCGTTGCGGAAGTCGCTACCGCTTGGGCTTTGGAAGATTTCGAGATCGAAATAAGGAACAGCAGCCAGCAAGTGATCGAAGATATCGGCGGCTACGGCTTCGAAGTCTTCCAATTTTTTTTCTTTGGAAAACGCATACACTTCAATGGGCAGGCCGCTTTCATTGGGTTGCAATTGCCGCACCATGAAGGTCATATTGGTATTGATATTGGGATTTTGTTCGAGGTATTTGTATGCGTAGATGCGGAAAATACCAATGTTGGTGAGGTGTCGGCCATCGATCAGATTGTCTTTGGCCAAACCCAATGCGTCGTTGTGCGCGTCGATTTCGGCCTTTTTCTTTTCGAGGTAGGGACGAATGCGTTGGACCTTGAGCAGCTTGCTAAACAGCTCTTCGTCGCAGTAACGGATACTTGAAATTTTGATATTTAAGTGACGTTTGATCCGACGGCCCTCGCCTTCGTCCATGCCTCTCCAATTGCGGAAACTCTCGCTGACCAGTGCATAACTGGGAACAATGGTCACGGTCATATCGAAGTTGCGCACTTTTACGGTGGTGAGGTTGATTTCAAAAACTTCGCCGTCCGCTCCGTATTTATCTACAGTGATCCAGTCGCCGATGCGTACGAGATCGATTGCGCTCATTTGGATGGATGCTACAAAACCCAGAATGGGGTCTTTAAACACCAACAACAAGATGGCGGTTACAGCACCAAAACCACCCAGGATATAAATGGGCGATTGACCGATGGCGAAGGCCAAAATCATGACAATACCCACAAGGTAAATCACAATTTTGGTGACTTGCTTGTAGCTGCGGATGGGTTTGTCGCTGAATTTTTCGGTAGCCTCGAGGATGCTCACCAAGGCGTTGAGGATGGCATTGCAACTGAACATCACGGTCAGCACGATCACCATTTTGGCTACCGCATCCATGCGTGACATCCAAGTGGGGTGGTATCTGAAGATGTGAGGCACAGCATACCACACAACAAAAGCGATGAGAATCATTGCAGCGCTGCGAAACACTTTGTGTTCGTAGAGTTTATCGTCCCAAACCGAATGCGTTTTTGTGATGATCCGTTTGACCAGACCGATGATGATCAACCGCGTAAAAGCCCACAATATCCAACATCCCGCTGCAAGAAGAAACAAACTGAGCAGCAGATAAAGCGTTTGATTGTTATCGGCATTGTATCCCGCCGACTCGATCAATTGGTCCGCAATATTTTTTTCCCATGGCCACATCATACGACCAAGTGGAAGAAAAATGGCGATCGGTATGCCACCGAAATGTAAAAGCATTCACAACAAATCGTCAGCAAATTGAGCGCCAACAGCACAGGAGGCGTGCGTGATGTCCAAGCCTCATGGCGCTTACCTTTGCGGGCAAAACACGAGGTATGCATTTTATATCGGAAGAATTGGAGCACTACGCAGAGCGCCACACGAGCGGAAGTTCAACACTCCTGGAGCAGTTGGAGCGCGCGACGTGGCAAAAAGTGATCAATCCACGGATGTTGAGTGGGCATTTGCAAGGGCGCTTTCTGGCCATGCTGAGTGCCTTGGTTTCGCCGAGATGCATTGTAGAAATCGGCACCTATACGGGGTATTCCGCGCTGTGTTTATTGGAGGGACTGCAAGAAGGCGGGACGTTGGTGACCATAGACATCAACGATGAGTTGGATGCGATCCATCAGGCATATCTCTTGCAGCATCCCCGTGCGAAGTCCATAGACCGACGGTTTGGCGATGCCTTAGCGATGATACCGACGCTTGAAGCGCCTATCGACTTGGTCTTTATAGATGCGGACAAAAGCAATTACATCAACTACTACGAAGCCCTAATGCCTAGGGTACGCGCAGGAGGTTTGCTATTGATCGACAATGTGCTATGGAGTGGCAAGGTGGTGGAGCCCGTGAAGGAAGGCGATGTGGATACCGAAGTGCTTGTGGAATTGAATCAGCGCATCCAGGCCGATGAGCGGGTAGAGAATGTGTTGTTACCCCTTCGTGATGGGTTGATGGTGGTGAGGAAGGTCTAGGTGGTTTGGAGCGGGGCCTTTGTGTAAGCTCAGTGCTCACGGGGCCTTCGTCTACGCTCAGTCACCGAAGAGCATTGTCCTTCGATGCGGTTTTTGGATTGTGTTTCGAAGGTGAAAACACTTCGTTGAGACATCGGTAATCATTGAGTTTCGGCCGCCTTCGTCTACGCTCAGTCAGCAGAGATGATGGGGAGACAAAAAAAGGACCCGAAGGTCCTTTTAATATTTATTTCGATTTGAAGATCAAGACAATACTGCTTTTACCTTGTCAGCCGCTTCTTGCAGGGTGATGGCCGAATGCACCGCCAATCCTGAAGAGTCGATCAACTTCTTGGCTTCCTCGGCGTTGGTGCCTTGCAGGCGCACAATCAGCGGAACATTGATGTCGCCGATGTTTTTGTAGGCATCAACAATACCTTGAGCCACGCGATCGCAACGAACGATACCTCCGAAGATATTGACCAAAATGGCTTTCACCGATGGGTCTTTGAGAATGATGCGGAAAGCGGTTTCCACGCGCTTGGCATCTGCTGTACCACCTACGTCCAAGAAGTTGGCTGGATCACCGCCGCTCAATTTGATGATGTCCATGGTAGCCATGGCCAAGCCAGCACCATTGACCATACAACCCACGTTGCCGTCGAGTTTGACATAGTTCAAATCGGCATTGGATGCTTCCACTTCGATTGGATCCTCTTCGCTTGTATCGCGCATTTCGAGATAATCTTTGTGGCGGATCAAACCGTTTCCGTCCAATGTTACCTTGGCATCAACCGCCACTATGCGATCGTCAGACGTTTTGAGAACAGGGTTGATCTCGAACATGGCTGCATCGCAACCCACATAAGCTGCATAGAGGGCTTTTACGAATTTCTGAATTTCTTTGAACCCTTGGCCTTCCAGACCGAGATTGAACCCGATGCGGCGGCATTGAAAATCGTTGACACCTGTCAACGGATCGATGGTTTCTTTGAAAATACGCTCTGGTGTGTTGTGTGCAACATCTTCGATATTCATACCACCATCGGGCGAATACACGATGACATTTTTGCCGCTGGCGCGATCCAACAAAACACTCATGTAGTATTCCTTCGGCTCAGAAGCACCCGGATAATACATATCCTCGGCGATAAACACTTTGCTCACCAATTTACCTTCGGCTTTGGTTTGCAAGGTTACCAAGTGACCACCTAAGATAGCCGCTGATTTTTCCTTCACGGCATCCAAATCTTTGGCGATTACTACACCGCGAGATCCCGTTTCAGTAACGGTTCCTTTACCGCGACCGCCGGCATGAATTTGGGCTTTCACCACAAAAACAGGCGTATTGGTTTCTTCCTTCAACTTTTTAGCAACTTCAACGGCTCCTTCCGGAGAGTGCGCGACATAGCCTCTTTGCACGGTTACACCGAAATTTTGCAAAATGCTTTTACCTTGATATTCGTGGATATTCATACGATTGGAATGTTCTGTGAAATATTTCGGGCGAAAGTACGCAGAGGAACCAAATGAAACCAAAGCCAACGAAAAAAAACTAGCGAAATACCGCGGTCAAGGCATATGCGACAGAACAATTCCAAACGGGAGCACATCACCCATTAAAAAGAACCCGAATGTCGACTTGCAACTGCCTACATATGTTATCTTAGCGGCGCATATGAAGTTCGTTCATCCGGAAATACTGTGGGCCCACGCGGCATTGGCCATACCCATACTGGTTCATTTGTTCAACTTTCGACGATTCAAGAAAGTACTGTTCTCGAATGTGAGCTTTCTGCAAGAAATCAAACACGAGACCAAGAGCAAGAGTAAACTCAAACATCTATTGATTTTGCTTTCCAGGATGTTTGCCATGAGTGCATTGATTTTCGCTTTTGCCCAACCCTATACTCCCCTTTCGACGGCAGACTTGGTGGGTGAATTCAAAACCATCGGCATTTATATCGACAACTCCTTCAGCATGGATGCCAACAACGGTGAGGGCCGCTTGTTGGATTTGGCCAAAAACAAGGCCATCGAAATTGTGTCGAGTTACAGCGCATCGGATAAATTTCAATTGTTGACCAACGATTTTGAAGGCAGACATCAGCGTTTGGTCAGTCAAGAAGAAATGCTGAGTCTGATTCAAGAGGTGCAAGGCAGTGCCGTCTTCCGTACCGTTGATGAGGTCATGCTCCGCCAGAAAGAATTGTTTGATCGCACCAATGCGGTGAACCGTTACAGTTATATTCTCAACGATTTGCAGAAGGTAGCAATGCCATTGGACCGGATTCCGCAAGACACCTTGACGCGGGTTCGATTGATTCCGACACCAGGCGAAAACGCGTCGAACCTTTACGTGGATAGTTTATGGTTTACATCGCCGGTCCGGCAGTTGAACATCCCAGAAACGATGGTGCTGCGATTGCGCAACAGCGGTCAGGAGGATTTGGATGAAATGCCGCTAGAGGTAAGCATGAACGGCGAAAAGAAAAGTGTGGCCACCGTAAGCCTAGCAGGCGAGGGACAAATCGAACAGCAGCTGCAGTATTCCAACACATCCACCGGACCCAAATATGGCGTGGCCCGTATCAATGACCGCTATGTGCAACAGGACGATGCGTTCTATTTTTCCTATCCTGTAGCCGATCACTTGAAGGTTTACCATGTTCAAGGCAGCAATGCGACCAACAATGCTTTGGCTGCTGTATTCGAAGGAGACCCCTATTTCGAATACATGCGGGTAGGCGAAAGCGCCATGGATTATTCTGCTTTGCGCCAACATCAGCTCGTGGTATTGGAAGAACCCAGCCGCATCGGCAGTGGGTTTCAACAAGAGCTCATCAAATTTGTCGAAAATGGCGGCAGTCTTTTGGTAATCCCCGGAAATTCCATTGCACTGGACGAATACAATGCCTTGTTGCAAAGCCTTCAGGCCGGGCAAATGAGTGAACTCAATGACATTCGCGGCTTTGCGCAAAACGTGTCGACATTGGCACTTGAGCACCCCTTGTTCAATGGAATCTTCGACGAAAAACGAGAACGGTGGGAACTACCGCGCGTGGAGCAATACCGCACGATTGCCTTGCCCCAGCAAAGCAGTCAACAGCCCGTAATGACATTGCAAGGCGGCAGTCCGTATCTCACGGCGGGATCATACGGCTCAGGGCGGGTATACGTATTGGCCTCTTCCTTGGACCCAGCATCGAGCAACTTCATCACCCACGGTTTGTTTTCGACGACCATGTTGCGAATTTCCGAGTTTTCGCAAGCCCAAATGCCTTTGTATTATACTTTGGGATCGGACGAACGCATTGTGCTCAAGAACATCCAAACTGGTCCCGACGGATCTTTCAAACTGCGCCATATCGACACGAAATCCGAGTATATTCCGGAGCACCGCAATGCAGGAGGCGATTCAGAAATTTTCATACGTCAAGAGCCCAAAGAGCCTGGCAATTATGAGGTATTGTTGGGCGACTCAGTAGTTGCGGGCGTGTCCTTCAATTTGGATCGCACCGAAAGCGATACCCGCAGCTATACCGTTTCGGAGATCACGGAATTGTTGACCCAATCGGGCTTGACCAACTGGATGGTTTTGGATATGGAAGCCGAGCATTTGGCCGGCAGTGCAGAAACCTTAGCCGATGGCCGAACCTATTGGTACAGTTTGATTGTATTTGCTTTGATTTTTCTCGCTATAGAAATTCTGCTCATTAAGTTTTGGAAATAACTTGACATTGCCATGAAGACCTTATACAAATCGGTTTTGGTTCTGGATCCAAGCTCCAGCCATCACGGTAAAAAACGCGATGTGATTCTCGACGACTCGAAGATCATGGATATTGGTCCTTCCCTTCAGTTGTCCCGAGGCAAAGTGGTTGAGGCCAAACAACTGGTCATGTCACACGGATGGATGGACACCTATGCCCATTTCAGAGATCCAGGCGAAGAAGCATTCGAGGACTTGAGCAGCGGTCGCTCTGCCGCGCAGGCCGGAGGCTTCAAATACGTGGCCCTGGCCCCCTCCACCCAGCCCCCTGTTGATCATAAATCAAGCGTCGAACGATTGGTCAACAGCAACCGCACATCGCTTGTGCAGTGCATTCCATTGGGCGCTTTATCGGCAGGACTGAAAGGAGAACAATTGGCAGAGCATTTCGACATGCATGCTTCAGGTGCAAAAGCATTTAGCGATGACAAGTGCAATGTTTCGGCAGGACTGATGCTTCGCGCTTTGGAATATGTCAAAGGATTTGATGGCTTGATCATGAGTTTTCCGCATGATCCAAGTATTGCCCCAGGAGGACAAATACACGAAGGAGTTACGAGCGTTCATATGGGCGTAAAAGGACTTCCCGAAGTTGCTGAAGAATTGCGCTTGATACGCGATATCGAGTTGTTGCGCTACAGCCAAAGCCGCTTGCACATCACCATGATCAGCACCGCACGCAGTGTTGATTTGGTGCGTAAGGCAAAAAAAGAAGGGTTGCGCATTACCTGCGGCGTGAGCGCACACCATTTGATGTTTAGCGATCAGGACTGCGCAGATTTTGACAGCGTGTATAAGGTAATGCCACCACTGCGAACCAAAACGCACCAGAAGGCCCTTATTCAAGGCATCAAAGACGGCACCATCGATGTCGTTTGCAGCGATCATCGCCCTTGGGACCGCGAACACAAGACATTGGAATTTGAATATGCCTCAGAAGGCATGGCTGGGATACAAACGACTTTTCAAATGGTGTATGCATCGCTTCAAGATCATCTGACAATAGCAGAGATCATCGCGCTCTTCACAACCAAACCGGCCCAGCTATTTGGTATGGCTTTGCCCCCTCTTGAAGCAGGCAGCCCAGCTCCAGTTACGGTGGTGAGCCTATCCGAAGACAGCGATTTCGAAGCCGGTCAATGGGCCTCCAAATCCATATTTCACCCCATGTACAATCAGCGATTGAAAGGCAAAATATACGCTTAACAGCAAGTCGCACATACCTACCTCCCAAAATGAATGCGATCCATCTCCATTTGATCATTACCCATTTCCCGATCATCTGCACCTTGGTAGCCGCGGGATTGCTGATCAGCGGTATTGCATTGCACCAACAGATTCTTCGCAAGGCGGCCTATGTAGTGTTCATCATTTGCGCTGTCCTGGCCTTTGCCGCCAGCGCATCGGGCGAACAAAGTGAAATATTGCTCCAACAGGATATTCGGTTTTCCAAAGAACTGATCGATGCCCATAAGAAGTTTGCAGGAACTGCCTTTGTGTGGTCGGTGATCAGCGGCGTGCTGTCGATTGCAGCTTGGTATTTGGAAAACAAAAACATCCACTGGGCCCGAGCAGTAACTGTTTTCATTGCCATTATTGCCTTGCTCAATTTTGGTTTGTACGCTTGGGTGGGTTATCAAGGCGGTGTCATTCGGCACGAAGAGCTCCATTTGAAATAAAAAAAGGGACTTTCGTCCCTTCTAAATGATTATCCATTTGCACTGGCGAAATGCGGTGTATCGTTGCATTGGGTGCGAATAAACAATGGAATTACGCTTGTCCCTGAGGACCGCCGAAGTTCATTGGCATCATGGGTTCGTTGCCCAATGTTTCTTGAATTTTGCCGTGTTGAGCTTCATATTTCGAAACATTGTCCATGAGCGCACGCATCAAGCGTTTGGCATGCTGCGGGGTGAGAATAATGCGCGATTGGACACGGGCCTTGGGCACACCAGGCATTACGCGCACGAAGTCCACTACAAACTCTGCTGGTGAATGCGTGATTACAGCGAGGTTGCTGTACACACCTTGGGCCACCTCTTCATTGAGTTCGATATTGAGTTGTTGATTTTGATTTTCCATTGTATTAGAATAAAGGGTATTACTGTCGATAAAAGGTACCGCATACGCGATAACACCGTGCAAGTTACAGCATCGGAGCGTTCTTCAAGAGGATATCCTCCAATTCGCGCAAGGCAGAAAGCCGATACGTTGGTTGACGATTGTGGCGAAGTGGTTTTTGGCCGCGGTCGGCGCGAATTTCATTCAATACATCTTCGGTTGAAGCTAAAAATGCCTGATCCATCCCAACCCCCATGGCGCCAATGACATCGGCGTCCCAATCATCGCCTATCATCAGCGCTTGTTGCGGAGAGCATGCAGCCTTTTGGCAGGCAAGATGGAAGATTTCCGGATGCGGTTTTTTGATGCCCAAGTCTTCGCTATAAATGATGTGTTGGAAGAAACCGTCCAATTGCGCGGCTTTCATTTTAATCATTTGAATTTCGCTGAATCCATTGGTGATTATGTGCATGGGATAATGCGGTGCCAAGGCATTCAGCAATTCGTGGGCACCCGGCAACACATTGGCTTGGCGCGGACACAAATCAATAAACGCATCGGCAAACCGATTGATCTCGGCACTGTCCAAAGAAATAGCCAATTCACCGAATGCTCGTTCGAATCGGATGACACGCAGCAATTCTTTTTCAATTTTATTGTCGCGGTAGAGCGCCCACACAGCATCGTTGTGGTGCGTGTACGATTTAAAAAAGGCATTGAATTGTTGAGGCGCGCGCGCTTCCAAATGCCACGAGTCCCAGAGTTGACGCAAGGCAATTTGCGTATTTTTTTTAAGGTCCCACAAGGTGCCGTCGAGATCAAAAAACAGCGTGGTATACTTTGTCATTACGGAAATAAATTTTTAATCCCCCATGCTACCGAAGAGAGAGCGCTTGCCCAAAGAAAAAACGCGATGAGCAATTGCGGCAAGGCTGTCGGATGATGCCTGTATAGCTTGGCCAATACCATGGATGAAATGGGTACCGAAATGATAGCGGAGATCAGCAAAATGCCCTTCAATCCGTATTTCATTTTCATTTTTACTATCCAGCGATTCATGCGCGTCATTTTCTTGCGCTTTTTGGGAAAATGATGCGCCCACCAATTGAAGATCATTTCGCCAAAATGATAAAACAGAAAGCCACCCAGAGCAGCACCTGAAGAAGTGATCACCACCGTTTCCAAAAAACTCCATTTATCTCCGCCTTGGAGTAGCATCACGAATGGGGTAATCACAAATTTGAAGATGCTCAATAGCCACATTCCCATTACTTCGAATACATATTCCTTCATCATGCTTTCCTCCCAAACGCCAAATCCCCTGCATCGCCAAGACCTGGAACGATATAAGCCTGAGCTGTTAATTCCTTATCCAATGCGCCAATCCAAAAGCGAGTGGTCTCCGGCAACTTGGTTCGCACGCGATTGACACCTGCTTCCGATGCGATGAGGGCCGCCACGTGGATGTGGGCAGGTTTGCCGTGTTGCAACAGTTGTTTGAACACCAACTCAATGCTGCTGCCTGTGGCCAACATCGGATCAGCGATGATCAATGTCCTGCCGTTGATATCAGGACAAGAGAGATAATCCATTTCTATTTCAAATTCACCGCTGCGGTGATGTTTGCGATAAGCCGCTGCAAAAGCGGAATCGGCACGATCAAAAAAATTGAGAAACCCTTGATGCATGGGCAATCCAGCGCGCATGATGGAGCAGATCACCGGTTGCTCGGACGGCACCATCACCTCGGCTTCCCCCAACGGCGTAGTGACCACCTCCAATTCGTAGTTCAACGTTTTGGAAATTTCGTACGCCATGCATTCTGCCATGCGGGTTACGTTGTTTCGAAAGCGAGCGCGATCCTTCTGCAATTCAACATCGCGGATCTCCCGGATGTACTGGTTGAAGACCGTTTGGTGGGCATTGAATTGGTAGATCATAAGGGGGGAAAAATGGATTCGTTCAAAATTACGACAAGTTCACCTATGCGCGGTGCAAAGGATTCCAGATTTTCAGCACATCCATCAAACGATTGCTGTAACCGAACTCATTGTCGTACCAGCCAACGACTTTGATCATTGAGCCAATCACACTGGTGAGTTGTGCATCGAATACACACGAGTGCGCATTCTTGAGCACATCCACACCTACAATGGGATCTGAGGTGTATTCGATGATTCCTTTCCACTTTCCTTGCGCTGCATTTTGAAAAAGCGCATTGACCTCTTCCACTGTTCCTGTGCTACGCACAACACAAGTAATGTCGGTCAAGGAGCCATTGGGGACCGGCACACGAATTCCGCATCCGCCCATTTTGTCGCGCAAGTGTGGAAAAACCCGTGTCAATGCCTTGGCCGCCCCTGTGGTGGTGGGTATGATGGATTCTGTGGCTGCTCTGCTGCGTCTCAAGTCTTTGTGAGGAGCATCGTGCAATCGCTGATCGCTGGTGTAACTGTGTACGGTAGTGATGTAGCAACTTTCAATACCAAATGCATCATCGAGAATACGAATCATTGGTGCAGCATTGTTGGTGGTGCAACTCGCGTTTGAAATGATGTTGTGCTGTTGAATTTCTTGGATATCCGATACCCCTAGCACAAAAACAGGAATGCGTTCATCGTCAACAGGAGCGCTCACCAATACGCTTTTGGCTCCGGCCTGCAGATGGACTTGTGCGTTAGCATTGTTTTTCACTTGCCCTGTGCATTCCACCACTACATCAATATCGAGTTCCTTCCACGGCAAGTTTTGCCACTGCGATTGGCTCAAATACGGAATGCGCTTGGAGTTGATGATCAAATCCTGATTGTCCTGCGCCACGGTGCCGGAAAATCGGCCATTGATGGAGTCGTACTTGAACAAGTGCGCCATGGTCTCGACGTCTGCGAGGTCATTGATGGCCACCAATTCCATGGAGGGGTCGCTCAATACCAAGCGCGTTAACGTTCGACCAATACGCCCAAATCCATTGATTGCGACTCTTTTTATTGCCTTCATGCTGTGAAACGATTTACCGTTCGAAAGTACATCGACTACTGCCCCGATGTTGCCAAGAAATCCAAAAACTTCGATGGCGCTTTAAGAGCCTGGGAGTCACAAAAAAAAATGGGAGGTCTCCCTCCCATTTTTATTCGCTATCGTTGATGAAAAGCTTAGTTCGATTTGATGAATTTACCAACCGACGATTTGCCATCGGCTTCGAATACCACGATGTAATTGCCCGCATTCAAATTGCGTGCATTGAGCGCAATTTTGTGCGAACCACGTGCCGTGTAACCCAAGTTGATGTTGCTCACCAAGGCGCCGGTCATGCTGTACACCTTGATGTTACCGCTGTTGACTGGGTTGTCCAAGTTGATTTGAGCAAACGCCTCGTCCGTTGAAGGATTTGGATAAACGCTCAATTCAAGGGCATTGTCAGCGTCAGCGATGTCACTTACAGAGTTGAGGTAGTCGTTGGAGCGGAAGATACCACGGCCGTGAGTACCGGCATAAATGGTTCCGTAGTTCTCTGGCGACATGAAGCGCTCGTTGTTGTGGGTTTGTTGACGGATATCAAATACAGGCACATAAGTTAGTGAGCCTACACTGTTGTCGGCCACGTTGTCGCAATGCGTCCAATCGGCGCCGTTGTTGTCTGTGGCATAAACACCGTATTCCGTACCTACAACGATCACATCAGGATTCTCAACATTGATGATAGCTGTGAAGATCGGCATGCGTTCCATGTTGACCATATCGCCACTGAAATCCCAAATGTTATCCCAGTTGATATCACCAGCGACTGGAGCCATACCGTTGAAGGTTTCTCTCACTTTACCACCGGTAACCGTTCCGTAACCACCGAAAGTAATTACAACGTGATTGACATCGTTCGGATCCACTGCCACGTCGGTGATGACTTGCGTGGTTGAAAGCACTTGCGTAGTTACCAAATTGGCCACATCTTGTGCGCTCCACAACTGGTTGAAACCGGTTACACGCCACAATCCACCGGACCACGAGGTATACCACATTGTATTGCCATCGGTGGAGAATTCAAAGGCACGTACACCAGAACCTGGCGCATTGCCAATTTTCCACCAATCGGGCGTTACATTGAGGTTGAGCGATTGACGCGTCACCCAAATACCATCTGTACCAGTAAACGCGGTAACAAAAAGACTGGTGTATTGGTCTTGAACCAAGCGACGTTCGGCCACGTTCTCGAGGGTATCCGCTTCGTAGAAGTAAACCGTTTCGCAGCTGATGTTTTCCACCTCGATAGGCGTTTCGATATAGCTGGTATCCAAGTCCGTGATGATGAACTCTGAGTTTTCGAAGAACAAGGTATCATTGAGCTCTGGAACAAAGACGGTGTCGATCCAAGACAAAAGGAAACCAGTGGTATCGATTTGCATAACCATCTCGATTTCGATGGTAATGGTGGTATCGCATTCATCGATCTCGTAATTGTTTTGAGGATCCAACCACCAGAATTCAGGATCTACATAATCTTGAGTCGGATGCGTGAACGAAGGGCGAATCAATTCATCCCAATAGCGCAATTCATCGTCAGGACCGATGGTGTATTCGAAGGGGAAACCAAGATTTTGCGTAAACAGCGTGATGGTGGTGTCGGAGATGGTTTCTGTAGTCGGATTGACCGCGATCACAAACTGTTGCGAGTTTTCGTCTTGCGTGTTTTCGAACAAACGCAATGGCGTATAGAAGATACCGATACCAAGTCCCAATTCTGCATTGGGATCAGAAAGGTTTAAGATTTCATTGTCATAAAAAGCACCACCAGAACCTTGCGCGTTGTAGCGTCCGATTGAGCCGTAGTACAAAGAAGTAAACAAGAACGGCGAGTTCATGCTGTTTTGAGACATATCGCAATGGAAACCGTCACCACCTGTGATTTGAATGGCTTGTTGGTCGGTAACATTGGGGAAGAATCCGTTGTCCATACCCAATATGACTTGCGAACCGTTGTCTTGAGCACCGCCCAAAACAGCGTAACCGGCAGAGTGTGCGATACCGTAGAATTGCGTCACATTGTAACCGCGATTGAGTGTGGTAAAGGTCAAACCACCATCGGTAGATTTGGAAACGCCACCGTCAGTACCGAGATACCAGTCGCCATTGGGAGCGATTTCAAAGGTGTGGATGTCCGAGTGGACGAAGTTTTCAGATCCACCAAAAGCGAAGTTGTAGGCGATTTGCACGGGCGAAGATTGCGCTCCCGATTGCCAAAGGGTTACACCACCCAACCAGCAAATGTTTTCATTTTCAGGATTTACGACTAGCGCTAGGTCATATACACCTTGGCCGTTGCTACCAAAGACCTCGTAGGTGTCATCGATATCGCCTGGCCAGATTTCAGACCACGACTCGCCTTTGTTGAAGCTGTGCCACATACCGTTCATGAACCCATCCGTGTAAACCACGTAGCAGTGGTTGGGATTGGATTGGGAGATGGCCACCGTAGAACGCTGACCCGACATTCCAGATACAGAAACGTCTTCAAAAGAGTTGCCACCATCGGTGGATTTGTAGATGTTGGAATTGGCGGCTGTGATCAAGCAGTAAGAACCATCTTGTGCCCAAATGACACTGTGGCCAGTAGAACTGGGTAAGCCATTGACATCCATGTTGAGGGTGTTGGAAGCATGGTCATAATATCCCGAACCAGCGTTACCAACGATCCAGATGCGCGATGGCACATTGGGGTCGGCTTCGAGGTCGTTGATAAATGCCCAATCGTCGCCAGCATTCAATACAGCTGGGTCAGTTCCTGGAACCAAAGTCCAGGTTTCACCCAAGTCGGTGGATTTGTACAGGCCCACGCCGATAGCAGCGCTTCCGCCTTCACCACCAAATCCGCTTTCGAAGATTGAACCAGTACCGAGGTATATTGTACCATCGCCAGTCATATCGATGCTCGAAATGGCCATTGTTTTTTGTAATGCATCCAACGATGTCACGCGGGTCCAGTTGTTACCGCCGTTGGTCGATTTGAAGAGACCGCCGGATACAGAACCTGCGAAAATGAGGTCATTGGTGACAGCGAGGATCGCGCGTGTGCGGCCACCAACGTTGTCTGGGCCCATTTCCCACCACGCCAAATCAACAGCACGATTTCCGACCTGATTGCGGTCGTGCGCTTGAACAGCTGCAGAAACTTCATGAAAATCTGAAGGTTCAAAATCACCCGAGTTGATGTTACCACGGAGACGGCGCATGTACCATTCACTTTCGAGGAAGGTTCCATCGCTGGATTCCACGCGGTTTTTGTATGATGCCACTTTCTTCTCTTCGCCAGTGACGTAAGCGATACCAAAAGCTAGTGCAGCTATGGCAATACAGCCAATGATTGATTTCAGGTTCATTTTTGTAGAATAAATCATGTATGCAAAAAATACAGTATAAGGTTAATCGGCCGGCAAGATAATATGCGATCGGCGTAAACTAAAATAGAAAGGAAAAAGATATATCCATTTTTATCAATTCTATCCAATTCGTCCACCAAAAGAAAAGTTCATTGCCCCATTAATTGTTCATCCCTTTTTGAGATTTCGCAACCCTAAAAAGTACAGGGCCCAAACAAAAAACCCTAACCCCAATAAGGAAAAAGAGCGGATTCAGAGGAATTTTAACACCTAGAAAATATGTTTCTCCGCGTGGTACGATGAGCGCACCAATGGACCACTCTCAACGAAACGAAAGCCTTTGGACAGTGCAATTTCCTTGTATTCGGCGAATTTTTCAGGGGTCACAAATTCAGCTACAGGCAAATGTTTTGGCGTAGGCTGCAGATATTGCCCAAGAGTAAGCACGTCAACCCCAACGCCTGCCAAATCGTCGATGGTTTCCAGCACTTCGTCTTCTGATTCTCCGAGTCCCAGCATCACTCCACTTTTGGTTTTCATGCCTGCCTGTTTCAATCGGCGCAGTACCTCCAGGCTGCGGTCGTATTTGGCCTGAATGCGAACCTGTTTAGTAAGGCGTCGCACAGTTTCGAGGTTGTGACTGACAATATCAGGAGCTGCATCGATCACAATTTGCAGATTGTCCCATTTGCCCATAAAGTCGGGAATGAGTGTTTCCATGGTGGTACCCGGCGATATGCGGCGCACCGCACGAATGGTGTCGGCCCAAATATTTGCGCCGCCGTCGCTCAGATCGTCGCGATCCACCGATGTGATTACGGCATGTTTGACCTTCATCAATTGAATGGAGCGTGCTACGCGCAGCGGCTCCATCGGGTCGGCCTCGAGAGGTTTGCCCGTGGCGACTGCACAAAAACCGCACGAACGCGTGCAGATGTTGCCGAGAATCATAAACGTTGCTGTACCCTCGCCCCAGCATTCGCCCATGTTGGGGCAATTTCCACTTTCGCAGATGGTATGGAGCTTGTGCTCGTCCACTAAGGAGCGCACCATTTTATAATTTTCGCCCGTTGGCAATTTGACCCTCAACCACTTGGGTTTGGGGATGCGTGCCACAGGAGTTGATTCCATTTCCGTATTCACTCGATCAGATGTTTTCTTTTCCGCCAAGGAAAAAGTTGATGTAAAGCCCCAAAAATACCTGGTGGTTTCTTGGATTTGACATGTCCCTTTCCAAAACTTTAGGAGACATGATGGGGATAGTTTGTAAAAAAGCATCGGCGCTCACCCCCGTTTCGATGCCTTTCAAGCCGTCTTTGTAATTGCTAAACTCGAAATATAGCGCACTTTTGAAGTAGATGCCCGGGTAGAACTTCATTTCGCCGAGACCGCGCAATCCAGATGCTCGCCCATAGATGTTTTCGGCAAAGTGTCGATCGGCATCGAACTTCTCCACTTGGATAAAGTAATCTTCGGATTCCGGCGTTTGGCGGACATATACCACTTGAAGATATATGGGTTTGGTGAATCCCAGCACTGCGCCCGATTGCCAGAGATACCCCAATTGCACACCGCCTTTTCTAAGTTTTTCGGTCAATACCACCTTTTGTCCCATGCCCAAACGCATGGTGTAGAAGTTGTTTTGTTTGCCGTAGATATACGACTTCACTTGCGGATCTTGGTAGATGCTCGGGGTGCGCGTTTCTTTCTCGTGTTTGACAAAATTGATATCGATGTTGTACAACCTGAGGTGTTTGGCATCTTTGTACTTCAGGTAATTGTAGAAAATACCAAAACCATTGAGATTGAGATTGAATCCACCCAAT
>CANHSF010000026.1 GCA_947463065.1 Flavobacteriales bacterium
GCCATTGTCTTGCATGCCGCCGTAAACATTGTAGGGTTGTTCCATGTCATAATTGATGTGATAAAACTGCCCGAGCGGGAGGTTGGCGGCGAACACCCAATTTTTGCCCCCGTCGTAGCTTTGATTGAAACCACCATCGTTACCTTCCATCATGTGTTTGGGGTTTTGGGTGCTCCACCAAAATGCATGGTGATCGGGGTGCACCCCCCAGTACGGCAGTATCGTATTCCATGTTTTGCCACCATCAAAACTCTCGCTCACGGTGCTGTGCAGGTAAATCAAATGATGTTCATTGGACGGATCGACATAAAATTCATGATAATAAAAAGGGCGATCGTTGACATGCTCGGTTGTCACCAACGACCATTGATAACCGCCATCGGTACTTTTGTAAAGGCCCGTTTTTTTGGCTTCTACCATGGCATAGATCACATCGGGATTGGAGGGTGCAACGGCCAAACCAATCCGTCCTAGGGGACCTTCTGGCAGTCCATTCTTATCCGTAATGGGAATCCATGTATCGCCGCCATCTGTGGTCAGGTAGAGACCGCTTTGTTGTCCCCCACTCTGAAAATGCCACGGTTCGCGGCGATAATGGTACATGGCCGCTATCAATTTCTGCGGATGACGTGGATCCAATATCAAATCGGCACATCCCACGGTATCGTTGACAAAAAGCACTTGCTTCCACGTTTGGCCACCATCCTGTGTGCGATACACACCACGCTCCGGATTGGGCGCCCAAATGTTTCCAAAAGCGGCAGCATACACGGTTTCATGATCGGAAGGATCCACTGCAATGCGATGAATGTTTCTTGTTTTCTCCAGTCCCTTTGCGATCCAGGACTTGCCCGCGTCTTGCGACAAAAAAATGCCGCCACCACCGGTATGGGAATTGCGCGGATTGCCTTCTCCGGTGCCAACCCACACATAGTTAGGATTGACTGGGTCCACCTTGATGGCTCCTATGCCCAATACCGGTTGGTCATCGAAAATGGGATCCCATGTGACGCCTCCGCTAGTGGATTTCCAAACGCCACCGCTGGCCGAGCCGACATAAATCGCACCCGAGACGCGTTCGTCCACATCAATCGCGGTTACACGACCGCTGGTGACCGCAGGGCCAATGCTGCGCACTTCAATGTTTTCGATGTATTCTTGAATGGTTGTTTGGGCGTGACCGGTTACTCCTAGGCACACGATCCACAAAAAAGACCAGCGATTCATGGGTAAATATTTGGTCCGAATATACTGCCGAATGGGTCAAACCAATTTGGAAAGAGCCAAGTGCTTATTGCCCAATTGGCGCACCACGATCACGCAATGCCTCTACGAAAAGTTGCGGGTGAAGTGGCGAAATCAAGACCTCACCGCGTTGATGGCGCAAGGCCAATCGGCGCAGTGAAAGAGCCGGCGCACTGGTGAGATCCCGCGAGGATTTCACTGAAAAAATCTGATTTATGGGAATTTCACGCCAATAAAAAAAACCACATCGGATGGTAAGTTTGTTGGCGGTAATGACATAATAGGTGGTCGCGTACATGTGAAGAACAAACACCAATGCCAACATGACTAAGACCAATCCGAGCCACACTCCTTGCAGCAGCATGACGATCAAAACCGATCCCAAAACACCAAAAACAAAAAAAGCCAGAGGCCAACTGATGGCTGATCGAAACCGAATACTTGTAGCAGCAATTTGTTCTTTTGACATGGGCGAATGTGTGCAACAAAGATAGCCGTTTGTAATTTAGAAATGCTTGGACTTCGATCACGATGGTCATTCACACAAGGTGATCCGATCGGATAATTTGCTCACTTGAGCTCTATGAGACTCCTTTCAAGTGTTGTAAAATCAACCTTTGAGGTCCAAGGGGGCATCTTTGAAGAAATACCGTTGTAAAATATCATCGCTTTCGCAGATGAATTGCTTTTTTCATCAGATGATGAAAAATACGCAAATGTTTTCACTTGACAGGCAATACATCCATTGGATTTGTTGCGCCAACCTATTTAGACTGCAGCCAATTGGTTCACTCCCTGATTTGCATTTGGAGCAATTTCTTTGAAATGAAAAATGCCCATGAACAATCATGGGCATTTTTACTATTCGATATAAATCGATGGACGTACTCTAGCGTTCAATCATGAATTTACGAGTCACAAGACCTTCTTTCGAACTGATTCGGAGGAAGTACATTCCATTGGACCAATGGGTAGGAATATCAAGCTCATTGATGGTTTCGTTGGTAAAGCTTATTGATTTGGCAAACACCAAGCGACCAAATCCATCAAGAATTTCAACTTGAGCAGTTACCTCATCTTGATAACCTGTCGGCACAAAATGGATCACTTCTGCATTGACCGGGTTCGGGAAGACCTCCACAATCGGAGCAGCTTCATCGGTGCGCGATAGTTCGAAACCATTCTCAGGTGTGGTGCTCAAACCTGCAGAACCTGTCATCAAACAAGCCATTGGGCCCCATTGTCCGATTACCCCATTGGGGAAAATTGGTCTTAATCGCACATTGTACGTTGAAATGCCCTCGAAACCTGCCGAAGCTGTGAGTGGTAGATTTCGTGATGTACCGCCATTGAAGTAGAATATAGGCTCACTCAAATCTTGAAGTTGCAATTCCCATTGGTAGTTGCTCACTCCACATATTAGTCCATCGGGTCGAACGATTGTTCCAAAGGTTCTAACAGAAGGACAATCTTGAATAGTTGATAGTGTCAAAAGCAACTGGTTTTCCAGTGTATAGATACAACTTGTTACAGCCGGAACCTCGATCGTCTCTTTGGTACCATTACCCATAGAAAGCTCATAAATTGAATTTACTGAAGTGTTGTAAGCCTGGCCAAGTTTGAGACCTGCTACATTTCTCAACGGCGCAGCTGGAGAAGCAGTAATAAACTCATAAATCTGACCATCCAATAATGAGGTAAATCTGAATCGATATCTATTGGCTCCTGTTGATGTGCATGAAACATTGGTGCAATAATTCAGCACGCCCGTGTTGGCATTGCATGAACTAGCATTAAGCGTTGTTAAACAAAGAGTAAAGGTGCCGATTCCTGTCGCACTATTGTAATTTCTAACGCTAATAAAATAGGTTAATCCTGGTGTCAAATTGGTATAATGTAGCATTTCATTACCGTTTACACCAAGCATATTCTCAACATCGAGAACATTGCCCGTAGCGTCTTGTAGCTCAATCAAAGCATCATTGGTTTGAGCAGTTACACGAATACGAATAGACGATGTCGTTGGTACAAATTTATACCAAAGATCTTGGCCGGAAATAACCGCAGATTGTGATTCAGCAGAAACTGTGGCCAACGCAAGGTTGCCTGAAACACTGTTGCATGAATTAAATGGTGCCGGAATTACGGTGGTCGCAAAAATACGCCAGTCGTTGGCCACCAATGGACAGCCTTCATTGCTCGATCCATTGCAGTTGTCGTCGACATTATTGAAACAAATCTCTGGTGAACCTGGGTTGATGGCCGCATTGGCATCGTTGCAATCACCACCTTGAACGGCATAACCCGCAGGCAATGTGCACGCATTTACAGTGGTTGCAGTCACGCCATAACCGTCGCCATCAGCATCCAAGTAGTACGTTGTAGTAACGCCTTCGTCTGTGAGTCCATCGCAATCATCATCCAACGTGTTGCAGACTTCAGTTGCACCTGGATTGATGTTGGCGTTGTTATCGTTGCAGTCTCCTTGGCATGTGGTGTATCCGTCGTTATCGACGTCGAAGCCTTCATCTGTGAGATTATTGCAGTTGTCGTCGATACCATTGCATACTTCGATTGCCGTTGGGTAGATTGACGCATTGTTGTCGTTGCAATCGCCACCGCAAGAGGTGAATCCATCACCATCAAAGTCAAAGCCTTCGTCGGTTAATCCATCGCAATCGTCGTCTACACCATTGCAGATTTCGTTGCCACTAGGGCTAATCGCGCTGTTGTTATCATCGCAGTCACCTGCTTGAGCTACATAGCCTGCAGGTTGGGTTGTCGACGTAATTAACGCATTTGGATTACCATATCCGTCACCGTCGCTATCTTGATACCATTCGTTGGTTGTATTGACGATCACATCGAAAGTAACAGCAGACGAATTGCCGCATACATCGCTCGCAGTAACTATCACCGGTGTTGTGCCCGCAGTAAACAACGATCCCGGTGCAATGGAGTAACTCAAGTTGACTTCGCCGCACTCATCGGTTGCACTTCCCTCATAGTTCACGGCCACACTTGTTCCGCCAACTGGCAATGCAACGCTCACGTCTGGCATGGTCTGAATCGACGGTGAAAGAATATCCACTCGGGTATAATTGAAGTTGCACTGGAATACAATACCGTTCAATCCGCTCACAATGACATTTCGCTGGTAAACCGATTCACATGAGTTTTGATCAACCAATTCGTCGATCCACTCAATGACTTCGCCTCCGCAACCGTTGATCAATAAGTACTCCGATGGCAACACTGCATCGCAAGCAATCGTTGTATCATTGGGGCAATCGATATATGGTGCATCGCCTTCAAATGATCCATCGCAATCGTCATCGATGCCGTTGCCGCATATTTCTGTTGCATTGGGGTTCACCGCAGCAGCATTGTCATCGCAATCGCCTGGCAACGCCGCGTAACCGCTTGGCAATTCGCATGCCTGCACCGTAGATTGCTCCCAACCAAAACCATCTCCATCGGCATCGAGGTAGTAGGTGGTCAAGAGACCCTCATCGGTTGAACCATCACAATCGTCGTCGATATTGTTACAAACCTCTGTCGCTCCGGGATAAACAGCGGCATTGAAGTCGTCGCAATCTCCTTCACAAGTGGTAAAACCATCGTTGTCCATGTCAAAACCTTCATCCGTCAAGCCGTTGCAGTTATCATCGATATTGTTGCATATCTCTTGTTGGTTTGGATTGACATTGGCATTGTTATCATCACAATCTCCGGCACAAACAGTAAACCCGTCGTTGTCTTGATCAAATCCTTCGTCGATGAGGTTATCGCAATCTTCATCTGTTCCATTGCACAATTCGAGTGCACCGGGGTAGGCCAAAGCATTGTTGTCGTTGCAATCGCCTTGACAGCTGGTGAAGCCATCGTTATCGAGGTCGAAACCTTCGTCGGTCAGACCGTTGCAGTTGTCATCGATGTTGTTGCAAAGCTCCACCATACCGGGATGAATTGCCGGATTATTGTCGTTGCAGTCACCGCCTCCGCTTACAAAATTGGCCGGTGCAATACAGGTGTACAACGTTGTAGCACCACCGAATCCATCGCCATCTTGATCATAATACCACATCACACTATTGCCTACAGTGATGTAACCGGTGCGAACTTCAGAATCGTTGCCCACACCATTGGCCACAGTCAACGTGACAGCGTAGGTGCCCGCTGTAGCATAGGTTACTGTTGGGTTAGCCGAAGTTGAAGAGGCAGGAGAACCGCCTGGGAAGCTCCAGCTCCAAGAAGTTGGTGCGCCTGTAGATGCATCTGTAAAGTTGATGGATTGTCCGTTGCAAATTGACGTCTGTGACGCGGTGAAATCGGCAACGGGTGGGGCCACAGCGCTGGCGCAGTCGCCAATGGCTGTCAAGGTATTGTGCAACAAATCGTTGAGGATATCAATGATATTGCTCACACATACGGTGTTGCCAACCAAAGAGGAATATTGAACGCGAAGAATCGGCGTTGGTGCAACATTGATTGGAATTTCGGTGTTGGCTTCGCTCACCACTACAATGGTGTTGCCTCCCACTTCCTGATGCAGGTGAGGGTTCCAAGTGCCAATCGGAAGAAGGTTGGACACGCTTTGAATCAATGCACCAGAAAGATCGAACTGCAAAGCCGATACTTCGTTCAATGGATTGACAATGTAGACATCAAATGTTTGGTTGGTTGTATTGAGATTGGTAATTCCGAGTGTAACCGTTTCGTTGTTATCGAAGAATTCATCGTCCCAAGGACATGATTGGTACATCAAAGGAGGAACACCGAGATCTTGCTGCTGATGGATGCATGAGCCCAAATAAGCAGCCTCCACAACAGTGATTTCATTGTCATTGTTGAGGTCTGTGCAAGGCGATGGAGCGATGCTTCCGGAGATCGCAGCTTCAGCATAGACGTGTTCATCGATCATGGTCAAATAACCATCGTTGTCGGCATCGCCTCTTTTCACTACGCCTGGACAGTTGCCCGCGCAGTCTTGATAATCCGAACCGAATGGCGTTCCCAAACAGTCTTCGATAATAGGGCAAGTGGTGTTGTTTTTGGTAAAGTTGATGATCGCACCATTGGCATCTCTTCCGAAAGAGATGCAGACCTGCGCCCAGTTGTTGTCATAACGCAATTCATAACGACCGAGCGCATCAGGAGCATGACCCCAGTTGGTGCGCACCACCAAGTAATAACTACCGGCTGGCACGTCCGTGACGTCGATCCATTGGCACGTCAAACCAGAAGAATAGATATCTGCACAACCAGCGGTGATACCCATGTTTCCACACGAGTATTGGGCCGTGATTCCAGCTGGACACGACAAGTCCAATACACAGAACCCATTTTTGAAACCAATCTGCGGCATCGGGTTGCCGTTTTGATCGTATAACAGATATTCCGCATAGCCTTCATAGTGATAGTGATTGTGGCATGCATCGTATTCGAATTGCGGATTGCTAGCATTTGGCACACCGATAAAATAATCTTGGTTACCGATGTTGGCAATGCGCGTGGTAAAACGCAAAATTTGGCGTGTGCCCGTTCCTTGCAAGCAACCTTCGTTGACCAAACATGCATCTGAACTTGTAATGGTGGTGTTGTACAATGAGGTGAACAATTGTCCTGCATCGATCAACAAGTCAGGACCAAGGTTAGAACAGTTGGGGTCACCATTGTAGTAGCAGGGGCCTGCAATTCCTGCCAACGGATTGTAATTGCAAGCGAGTACATCCATACAACCGGTAATGGCACCGGTATATTCAAACAACACATCGTACGAAGAGCCGGCACAGCTACCTGTGCTGCCCACACGAACATAATACGTATCACCACCGGCCATAAACATATTTGCTTCGGCCTGAACGCCACACAAATCATCGTTGTAGGTATATGTAGCCTCGATGGTTTCGTCGAAGTTGGCCATTATACAATAGTCATACACCCAAACTCGCGTATCACATGTGGCCAAGTTGCACGTAGAAATTTTGTATTGACCGTTGACTGCTGGCGTGAATACAAACCATTGATCGCCATCGGAAACAGGATTGAGTCCCAATTGAGCGGTGATGGCATTGTCGCAGCTCACACCGGGAGCACAATTGATGTAACGGATATCGAGATCTTGAAACGCTTGTCCACCGGCTACTTGAATCCCGTTGAGGTACACTTTATAATTGCCAGCGCCAGTCAATCCGTTGTTTCCGGTGTCATAAATTTCGAAGCGGTGGCATGAATTGCTGATACAAAAAGTAGCATCATTGCTGAGTCCTTGTGCCACAACCACATTGCTTTCATTGAACAGTTTCCAACTTGTTTGAGTTGGATTGGCATCGGCAGTAATATCGACGGTCACGAAATTGCCTGCAATCACCTCCACGTTGGAGTTGGTCGCAGTATTGTTTGCATTATTGACATCGGTAATCGTTAGCGAAGCGCTATAGGTTCCTGCAGCTGGATAAGTTACTACAGGGTTTTGCAGCGTAGAAGTCGAAGGCGTTCCACCTGGGAAGCTCCAGTTGTAGCCAGTTATGTTTCCTGAAGAAGTGCTCGTGTATTGAATATTGAGGCAATTGTTGGCCACGGGAGCGTAGCTAAACTGCGATGTCAATATCGGAAAAACGCAACTGCCGTCGTCTGTCGTTGCACATGCCGAATAGTTGGTCGCAAGCGGATTTGTACAACCGCTTACCCCTGTTGCAGAAACACTTAAAGTGAAAGCCCCTGTAACTGCATTGTATCCACCAGCTTGGATGAAGTAGGTGTTGCCCACAACCAATTGGGTGCATGACAAAGCGATGTAAGAGCGATACGTTCCACCGTAATCGTCGTTGCAAGCGAGTTGTGTTCCGCCGCAAGCCGAATAAATCGCCAAGCGCGTATCCGTGTTGGTGCCCAATTGGGTCTGAACCACCACATTGCCACCGATATGCACGAATTTGTACCATACATCACGAATCAACGTACCTCCACCGCATGATGGATTGGGGCCATTGGTCACGGTATTGGCATTGCTAACGTTAATGTAACCACCGTTGACCGTTATGTCAATTGCATTGGCACACACGTCATTGGAAGGAGCTTGAGCCACTGCATTGAATGCCGAAAATAAAAATAGGCACAGCGTACTCCAGAGAGCAGACTTCATGGTTTAGAAATTTTGGTTAAGAATAAATAAAAAAGCGATGTAATTTAAGTTGCTTGGCCGCTTAGCCCCGGAACAACATCGCCCCATTCTTGGTAAGCTAAGGTCCGTTTTATTCACAGCACCCGCCCTGCACGGCGAATTTGGTTACCTTTCGCCCATGATTTCTCAAGACCATCCCAAGAAGCTTTTTCTGCTCGATGCTTATGCGCTCATCTTCAGAGCCTACTATGCCTTTATCAAAAATCCACGCATCAATTCCAAGGGCCTAAACACCTCGGCCATGTTCGGCTTTACCAATGTGCTTTTGGACATCTTGAAAAACGAAAAGCCCTCGCACTTGGCCGTGGTATTTGATCCACACGAGGAAACATTTCGCGTCGAGGCTTATGCCCACTACAAGGCCAATCGCGAAGAAACACCCGAAGATATCAAGCTCGCCTTCCCCTATATCATCCGGATCATTGAAGCCATGAACATTGCGGTCTACCAAATCAGCAAATTCGAAGCCGACGACGTCATCGGAACATTGGCCAAAAAGGCAGAAAAAGAAGGCTTTGTGACCTATATGATGACCAGCGACAAGGATTATGGTCAATTGGTGAGCGACCAGATCTTCATTTATCGCCCGGGAAGAGGAGGTAACGAGGCCGATATACTCGGGCCCAAAGAGGTTTGCGAAAAGTTTGGCATTGAGCGCGTGGAACAAGTCATTGATATCTTGGGCATGATGGGAGATGCTGTGGACAATATCCCCGGTATTCCCGGCATTGGCGAAAAGACTGCCGTAAAACTCGTGGCCGAATACGGCTCGGTGGAAGGACTTCTGGCCAATGTACACCAACTCAAAGGCAAACAAAAAGAGAACGTCGAGAACAGCCGTGAAATCGCGCTACTTTCCAAACAATTGGCGACCATTCACCTTGAGGCGCCCGTAGTATGGAACGAAGAAGAAATGCGGGTGAAAGATCCCGATCCGCAAAAAATTCAAGAAGTCTTTGAGGAACTTGAATTCCGCAACCTACTCAAACGTGTGACTGGTTCTGCACCTGCAGCAGAATCCGTGCAAGGTACGTTGTTTGCCGACGAGCCGAAAGAGGCTGAGCCTTTATCCTCCTTGCGCACCATCGTAGATGTAGAGCACAATTATATTTTGGTCGATGACCAAGAAAAGTTGGATGCGCTCATTGCTCGACTGCAAGAATACCCCTCATTTTGTTTTGATACGGAGACCAGCGATCTTGACCCTCTTGTAGCTGATTTGGTGGGAATGTCCTTTGCCATGACACCTGGTGAAGCCTATTACGTGCCTGTTCCGAAAGGCGAAGAAGAAGCCCGAACATTCCTCCAAGTGTTCCAACCCATTTTTGCGGATGTACAAAAAACACTGATTGGCCAGAATATTAAATTTGACTATAAAATTTTACAGAAGTACTGCATTGACGTGCAAAATGTGCTATTTGATACCATGGTTGCGCATTATGTGATCAATCCCGATGGCCGCCATGGCATGGATGTACTTGCGCAGAACTATTTGAATTATCAGCCTATCTCCATAGAAACCCTCATTGGTAAAAAAGGCAAATCGCAGGGCAGCATGGCCGATTTGACGCCGGCTGAAATTTGTGATTATGCGGCAGAGGATGCCGATATCACCTTGCAATTGCATCATCATTTTGCACCCGAACTTGAAAAGGGTCAATTGCGAAGTCTCTTTGACCGCGTAGAGGTGCCTTTGATTCGGGTATTGGCCGATATGGAAACAGAAGGTGTGCGAATTGATGAAAAGTTTTTGGATCATTACAGCATCGAACTGGGACAAGAGATTACTACACGCGAAACAAAAATCTTTGAGCTCGCCGGCGAACAATTCAACATGGATAGTCCGCGCCAATTGGGCGTTGTACTTTTTGAAAAAATGGCGATCAGCAAAGACGTCAAAAAAACAAAGACCGGACAATACAGTACGGACGAGGCCACACTTTCGCAATACGCCAACGAACATCCAATCATACACGAGATACTTGAGTACCGCGAGTTACGCAAGCTGAAAAGCACTTATGTAGATGCATTGCCGCAGTTGGTCAATAGCAAAACAGGACGCGTACACACCAACTATCAACAAACCGTTGCTGCCACCGGACGTTTGGCGTCCAACAACCCCAATCTCCAAAATATCCCCATACGTACATCGAGAGGGAAAGAAATACGCAAAGCCTTTATTCCGCGCGATGAGCACCATGTTATCGTATCTGCCGACTACTCGCAGGTGGAGTTGCGCATCATAGCTGCCTTGAGTAATGACGATGCCATGTGCGAAGCCTTTTTGCAAGGAGAAGACATTCACAAAGCAACGGCAGCCAAAGTATTTGGTGTGGCCATTGATCAAGTGGATAAGGACATGCGCAGCAAAGCGAAGGCGGTCAACTTTGGAATCATCTATGGACAAGGCGCATTTGGATTGGCCCAAAATCTGGGCATCAGTCGCAAAGAAGGAAAAGAAATCATTGATGCCTATTTTGCACAATTCGGAAAGCTCAAACAATATCAGCAAGAAAATATCGAGTTCGCGCGCAAAAACGGGTTTGTAGAAACCATTATGGGACGCAGACGATATTTGGCCGATATCAATTCGGCCAATGCCGTTGTTCGCGGATTTGCCGAGCGCAACGCCATCAATGCGCCTATTCAAGGTAGCGCAGCGGACATCATTAAGGTAGCCATGATCGACATCCATCGCGCGCTGTCCGAAGCCAAATTGCAATCCAAAATGATCATGCAAGTGCACGATGAATTGGTGTTTGACGCACACATCAGCGAGTTGGATCAACTGCAGCCGATCATTAAATCCTGCATGGAAGGCGCCATTCAACTGCGTGTGCCATTGGAGATCGAAATGAACTCTGGCGAAAATTGGCTGGTGGCCCACTAACCGAATGAATAATCGGTTTTGATATTTTTGTTACAAAGTCGGCACACCCGACTTCGCATTTTTGAGTGATTCCAAGGCCCTTAGACTCGCTTCCATTTCGCGCTTTTCGTCGGCAAGATCGTTGGATGTTTTGTCCAAGTCACTGCGCGCCTCATCGGCTTCCGATTGATGTTTTGCCTTTCTTGCATTCAATGTATTTATAGATGCATCCAGTTTGATTTGCGCCTCTTCTTTTTTGAGCAAGGCATTTTCGGTTTTGGTTTTTTTGTTGCTGGCATCTGTCAGTCGGTCTTGCAATTTAACTTGACTTTTGCGCAGCTTTTCCAAATCCTTGGTCACACGCTTACCCTCTTTGGAAGCCAAGGTTCCTTCGTTGTACATGCTGTTGTAAAGGGTTTCTTTGTCGCGAATAATGGCACTCTGCTGATCCACTTCTTTTTGCGCCTGATCTTGAATTTTTTTGTCTTGTTGCAACGTGGTGTGCAAGATTTTCACCTCTTGATCCATCTCATTCTTTTTTAGAGACACCTCTTGCAAATCGCTATTGGCTTTGCTCACGCTTTCATTCTCGTCTTTGATCTTTTCGTTGAGCTTGGCCAATTTGCCTTCGGTTTTCTCCACATCCTTGAGCTGTCGCTCGTATTCCTTTTGTTGGTCGGCAATTACCTCATCGTACCGCACGATGTAGTATTCTTTGATTTGGCCTTTGAGTGCTTGATGAATAGCGGCGATTTCAGCGGCATTATCCTTTTGAGACAGGTAGACGTTCTTTTTTGCAGCAAACAACACAAGACTGCATTTGTCAGCGTCCTTTTCTATTCTGTAGGTAACACCGAGCGAATCTGCAGACCAACCGCTGAACACCGCCAATGGCAATACAGTCAAGCCGTTGGATCTTTTGGCCTCTATACCATACGTTTTCGTAAACCAATTTTTTAAATGTTTGCTATACGAATCTTCGTTGCCCGTGATGGCCACTTTGATGGCCGGTTGCACACCGTTGTTGAGCGATATGGACTGTTCTTCAAATTGAATGGTGGGGGTACTTGCGTATTGGGTGGCTTCACGCACAACTTGTGCCATTGTGCACACATGGGTCACGAGCGCAAAAAGAAAAACGAGTGTGGGTTTCATAGGGGCGAATATATCGCGTAAAGATAAAGAGGTACACCGCGTCTTGTCATTCCTTAAGGAATCATTAAGCCCGCCCAAAGCATGTGACAAGGAATAGTGCATGAAAAAAGGCAACCGTGCGGATGCCTTTTAACTCTGTGCGCCCACCTGGGCTCGAACCAGGGACCACCTGATTATGAGTCAGGTGCTCTAACCAGCTGAGCTATAGGCGCATGTCCAATTTGGCGCTCACTGGAAAACCAAATCGGGGCGCAAATGTATGATTGAAATGCTCATTTGCAAAACCCACTCACAAATTTGCTACAAGCCATCGCATTAGTCTCCTGAACCGAAGGAGTATACATTGTCTCCTACTGTTACTGTGAAGCCGTTGTTGCAATCGCCCGATCCAAAATCAACAACGCGTGCATCGTTCTCGTCAGGGGTAATGGTCAACACGCCACTCACCAACCATGGGCAGCCTATCTCGGCACGAAGGGGAGTCGAAATACTCATGGTGTATGCTATTCCGTTGCGATTGACGCCAGATGCTCCGCCAGTGATTTCATAAGCATCATCCCAAGGGGTAGCAGTAGATGATCCCTCCACCCAAGTGCGCACCCTGCTGCTCGTCCAACTGCTTGTCCAAACACCACCGGGAGCGGTAATGGAACCATCCACCGAAATGCTGTAATGCAAAAACCCTTGATCGTTGGTGCCCAAATTGGTGATCACCTTGGTGCCCGACAACTCGTATCCATTCACGGTATAGTTTTGCGGTGTTACCGTAATCACCGTTCCCTCATCGCGGTAGCGGCCTGTGTAGGTCACTAGTATTTGACCGTTGCGAATGCGTCCATCTTCGCCCAAACATTGGTCCTGCCCAAAGTCGATCAGCACGGTGCGTGGCCATGCTGTGGTGTCCACGATAATGGTATCGATGCAACCGATGTTGTCTTCGCGTATGCCTTCTTGCTGTGATGAAACGTCATCGACCACCTTGAACATATCGGAAAATAAATTTTCAGCGTTGCTGTTGTCCACGGCCGAGTTGTCGCTTTTGTCTCGGTCTTTGCGGCAAGAAGCCAAAAATAACATGCTGCCCATCAGCATGGCGCCAAACAGCAATCGAATTGAAGTTGTGTTTTTCATGTGTGCTAATTTTTTTATTGAATGCACCTTTGAGAGCGCGGCGTTTGGGAAAGGTTTAATGCGTTGGAGCAAAATCGTTCTGCGGCCAATCACTTTGTACGGGTGTAATGCACAATTTCGAAATCAAATTCATTCTGAATATCCGCTTGTACCTTCATGATGCTTTCTCTTTGCCACTCCAGTTGGTTGAATCCAGGAAAAAACACATCGGCTTGAGGAAAATCAGCTTCGACATGGGTAAGGTACATTTCGTCCACCAAACCGGCCTGCATGGCCATTTCGTAGATCTGCCCACCCCCTATTACAAAAACCTTTTCCTCGCCATTGCTGATGGCCACTTCGATGGCCTCATCCAACGATGAGCATGTATAACACTCTTCAAAAGCGAAATCGGGGTTGCGTGAAATAATCACATTTACTCGCCCGTGCAATGGTTTGTATTTGGCGGGAATGCTATCGAAATTTTTGCGACCCATAATGACAAAGAAGCCCATAGTGGTGTCGCGAAAGAACAACATATCGGTGCGCAGATGCCACATTAAATCGTTGTTGCTGCCTATCTCGCGATTGCGACCCATGGCTGCTATGATGGCAACACGGGGCCGTTTTTCGGTTTCATTCGACTCTGACATGGTTGGAATTATTTAATGCTCGATGTTAGTGATTTAAAGATTTCCTCCAGTTTAACCTCGTTGCGGGTCATGGTCAAGATCACCAATCCTTTTGACATGGCTAACTCCGCAACATCCTTGCGCACATCCTCGCGACCGGCCACACGAATGCTCCATTGTTGGGGTCCAATGTTCTTCACCGCCACAACACCTCGCACACTTCTTAAAACATCCGCCTCCATTGGCCCGCTCAATTCCACGGTGAGATCATAGGACTCGCCTCCTGCCAAATGACGCAAATTGCCAGTGGCTTCATCGGCCATTACTTCACCCTTGTTGATGATGATGGTGCGGCCGCAAATGGCCTCTACCTCTTGCATGATGTGGGTGGATAACATCACCGTCTTTTCTCGGCCCAAAGCAATGATCAACTCCCGAATATCCACAAGCTGATTGGGGTCGAGGCCACTGGTCGGCTCGTCCAAAATCAACACCTCGGGATCATGAATAATGGCTGCCGCCAAACCAACGCGCTGACGGTATCCTTTGGACAGGGCGCCGATTTTTTTGTGGGACTCTACCTCCAAACCTACCCGATCAATGGCATTCATCACCTTTTCGCTGCGTCCACTCAACCGATATACATCGGCAATAAAGGTCAAGTATTCCTTGACGTACATATCGGTGTAGAGCGGATTGTGCTCAGGAAGATACCCAATTTTTTTGCGCGCCTCGATCCCTTGTTGCATCACATCAAATCCACACACCTTGGCATCTCCGCTAGTCGGTGGTATATAGCATGTAATGATTTTCATCATCGTGCTTTTGCCCGCACCATTGGGGCCCAAAAACCCAACAACTTCGCCTTTACCAATGGCAAACGACATGTTGTTGACAGCCCATTGGCTGCCGTATTTTTTGGTTACATTGTTGACTTCAATCGACATGGCTGAACGGTCGCTTTCTCGGCCAAAACTTCGTGTCTCAGCTGTGCAAACATACATTAGAGAAGTTTTGAATTGACATTGCATTATCCACAACCCGCATCCAATGGCAGCCCAAAAAACCACCGTCAGCATGACTTTGGCGCAAAGGGGCCATGTGCACGAATAGCGCCTCGCCCCATTGATGAGCGCCAGGGCAACCGTTGGCGATGAAAACCAAAGCACACCGTTGAATGGACTCGCTAATTTTGCTTTATTATTGCATCCACTATGCAGTCCCCAACCACCCGATTAGACCATTTTCGCAATCCCGAATATCAGCCTGGATCTGCAATCAAGCGTGGCGTTTGGTTTTTGACGGAATGGATTTTTTTCAAATCGATATTCCCCTTCTCTTCCATAAAGTGCAGCATCTTGCGTTGGTTTGGCGCCCAAATCGGCCGTGGAGTGGTCATCAAACCGCATGTGCGCATCAAACACCCTTGGTTCTTGAATATTGGAGACTATACCTGGATTGGAGAAAACGTTTGGATCGACAACCTTGGGCAAGTCAATATTGGCGCTCACTGCTGCCTATCGCAAGGGTCGATGTTGTTGTGCGGCAACCACAATTATAAAAAGAGCACTTTTGATTTGATCATTGGTCCCATAACTCTTGAGAATGGCGTCTGGATAGGCGCTCAAGCAGTGGTTTGTCCCTCGGTATACTGCGGTTCGCATTCGGTTTTGAGTGTGGGCTCTGTGGCCCAAAAAAATCTAGACCCTTACACGGTGTACAGTGGAGTTCCAGCTGTGCCTGTGCGAAAACGCGAAATTGCCTGAACCCCTATGCTGAAGATATCTGTCATAACCATTGCATACAACAGTGCTGAAACCATTGAGGACACCATTCGATCGGTCGTTGATCAAGACTATGCCCATGTTGAATACATTATTGTCGACGGAGGTTCAAAAGATCAAACATTGAACATCATTGACCGCTACAAAGATCGCATCGCAAAAGTGATTTCGGAGAAAGACGAAGGCATTTATGACGCAATGAATAAAGGGATTCGTGCTGCCACTGGACAAGTTATTGGGATATTGAATAGCGATGACTTTTACGCCCATCGCAAAGTGCTCTCCCACGTCGCTGCTCGATTTGAAACAAAAAAATGCGATGCCCTTTATGCGGATTTGGTGTATGTCAATCGAGAGAATACCTCGCGCATCATCCGCACATGGGTAGCCGGCGAATACAAACCCGGACAATTTCTACGCGGATGGATGCCACCTCACCCCACCTTTTTCATGACCAAAGAAAAATACGAAACCTTTGGCCTTTACAATACCGCGTTGCGTTCGGCCGCAGATTATGAGTTGATGCTGCGATACATCCATAAGCACCGCGTTCATGTGAGTTACTTGCCTGAAGTCGTGACCAAAATGCGCACCGGCGGGCAAAGCAACGTGACCTTGCGCAATCGCCTCAAAGCCAACATGGAGGATCGCGTGGCTTGGCGCATGAACGATTTGAAGCCCTCTTGGTACACATTGACGTGGAAGCCATTGTCCAAGATTTTCCAATACTTCAGACGCAAGCGCTAATGTTCAAACGCATTCCGGATTCAATCGTGATTGTGTTTTTCATCATGGTGATGATGATGGCGCTGTCGTGGATCATACCGGCAGGGAGCTACGAGCGCGAAACACGCTTCGAGCGCACAGTGGTGATTGCCGGCAGTTACCACAACGTAGCATCAAGCCCACAAAATCCTTGGCACCTGATGCAAGCCCCCTTCTTGGGATTTACCGAGGCTGCCCGCATTATCGGTTTTGTGTTACTCGTTGGAGGAGCTTTTGGATTGGTCATGGCCACTGGAGCTATAGATGCGGGATTGCGCCGTTTGCTGGATTGGGCTGGTGGACGCCATCGCTCACGCATTTTGGTTTGTGCCATGCTCATGGTGCTCTTTGGCCTTTGTGGCTTTACATTCGGTATGAGCGAAGAGTCGCTGGTGTTTGTGCTGATTACTTTGCCCATGTGCCGTTCGATGGGATATGACCCCATTGTTGGAATTGCCATCCCGTTTGTGAGCAGTGGCATCGGCGGTGCGGCTGCGGCCTACAATCCCTTCGGTGTAGGTGTTGCTTTGCAAATAGCAGAATTGGAATTTCCAAGCGAAGTGGCTATGCGGCTGCTGGCCTGTGCCCTGCTATTGACCACCGCAATTGTATATACCTTGCGATACGCCAATCGGCTCTCCCCAGGGGGCGGCGCATCATGGTCCATCTATGATCAGAAAACTCCGCAGCAGCCAGCCATGCATGCATTTGATCGCACCCATCAGTGGATTGTATTGCTCTTCGTGGTGACTTTGATCTTTATTCCGATTGGAGCAAAACTTTGGGAATGGGACATTCCACAAATTGGGGCGATCTTCTTGATCATGGGGTTGCTTTCTGCCTTTTTCAAGCGCTTTTCAACACAGGAAATCATCGATCATTTCGTGCACGGAGCTCGCAGCATGGTAGGAGCTGCTGTGATCATAGCTTTGTCGCGTGGTGTTTTGATTCTCGCTCGCGACGGTCAGATCATCGATACCATCCTCCACTTCCTGAGTCAGCAAATGCAAGGATTGCCTTCGTGGTGGTGCATTCAGATCATGTTTTTGGTGCAGGGAGCCATCAATTTCTTTATTCCCTCGGGTTCAGGTCAAGCCGCTATCACCATGCCCGTGATGGTTCCGCTGGCCGATCTTATAGGTGTTAGCCGACAAGGTGCCGTGATGTCCTTTCAATTGGCCGCGGGGCTATTTGATCTTATTATTCCGACTAGCGCTGTTACCATGGGCGTGCTTTCGCTTGCAGGTATATCCTACAGCGCTTGGTTCAAGTGGATGGGCAAACTCACCTTGATATTGATGGCATTGTGCATGGTGTTTCTTGCAGCATTGGCCTTCACAGGGATTTAACCCAAAAAACGCATTAGAATCCTACTACATCGGCTAATCACTGCAAAATCTGTCAATTCCTCGATTTCACTCGTTGAAATAGTTGACTATTACAACCTGTGGTGACCCATTGTGATGCGTCGCTAACTGCGGGAATGCCAGGTTTTATTGCGATTCGCCCCTTCGCAACGTATTCTAACGCATTTATTGGGTTTAAGAGGCGAGTTATTCTTCTTGCGATGCCATTTGTTTGCGCCATTGCCACTCGTTGCGCTCGTGGACCGTTTGATAGGTCCATGCCAAAATCCTCGACTTCTTGTTTCCTTGCGCCATCTCAATGACGCGAATCTCGATGGGGTTCATCGACTTCAATTTGTTTTTGAGATAACGCAAATGATCTTCCTTGGATACCAAAACCGTAAACCAAAGCACTTGTCGAAAATACCTCCTGCTCTCTTGCATGTAGCGGTGGATAAATTGCTTTTCGCCACCCGGTGTAACCAATTCGTGTTCTTTGCCTTCGAAATTTTGTTTGATCTCGCGAGCACCGCTCAAATTCGTGACCTTGCGTTGGGTTCCAGCTAGCGCCTCTTGGAGCGAACTATGAAAAGGCGGATTGCATACCACGGCGTCAAACAGATCGTTTTTGCGAATGATGCCATAAAAAATAAGATCCTTGCTGTCTTGCAGTCGCAAACGAATGGAATTGGACAATCCGTTTTTTTCCAAAATGGCGCCCGATGACCGCAAGGCTTTTTCATCGATATCCGATCCGATCCACGACCACTGGTACTCGCTATGTCCAATAATGGGGTAGATGGCTGATGCACCTATACCAATGTCCAAGCACCTGACCGTTGGCCCTGTGGGCACACTGCCCCCTTCTGCCAATAAATCGGCCACATGATGGATATAGTCCGCACGCCCCGGAATGGGCGGACACAAATAACCTTCCGCCAAGTCCCATTGCTCAATTCCATAATACTGATGAATCAAGGCTTTATTCAGTTCAATCACAGCACCTGGCTCAGAAAACATCAATGTTTCACCTGCTTTCTCATGCTGAACAATCCATTGCGACAATTGAGGGCGAATGTCCCGAAGAACCGACCAATCGTAACGTCCCTGGTATTTATTGCGCGGATGCGTGGTACCGGTGTTTTGCGCGGCATTTTCGGTCTTCTTCATGCTGCAAAGGTACAACCACTTTGAAGGGCAAAAAAAAAGGTGATGCCAAGAGCACCACCTTTTTCAAAAATGCATTTGCAATATTATTTCATCATCACCACCTTTTGGGTGACTTGTTCCGTGCCATTGAACCATCGGAACAAATAGATGGTATCTGTAAATCCATTGCAGTCCAATACAAACGTATGCGTTTGTCCTTCGTCCATGTTCTGTGTTAGGATATTGGTGACCTTTCGGCCAGCAACATCATACACATCTAGATTCCACCGGCCAGCGGAAGAGGCCAGCACGTTTACAAGGACTTGATGGCGATCGGTGTTTATCGCTTGAAGCTGTGGACCAGTACCTGGTACTGGAGTCGTTCCTCTGAAAATGGTTTGGGTGTGGCAAGTAGTATTTCCTGCACAATCGGTTGCACACCATTGGCGGACAATTGGATCGCATGGATTGTTGCCGCCCGTTTCTGTGAACTCCACATCGACGGCGCCATCGCATGCATCGGTGGCTGTAATAATCGCTGCAAGAGGCACAGTGCCCGCGCAGCTAATAGTCACATCCGAAGGTGTTTGGCTCAATACTGGAGCTGTTGTATCTACAATGTCCGTGCGATGGCTAATTGTAGTGCTATTGCCACACGCATCTTCTGCCACCCAAGAGCGAATGAATATGCTGCCACAACCTGTTTCAGCAGGTAGCGTCACAGCAGTTACCGACAAGGTTGGGTTTTCGTCGCAACCGTCCAATGCAATTGGGTTGATGGATGGAACGGCCTCACCGCATTCAATGACTGCATCGGCGGGCACGCCAAAGATTTCTGGAGCAGAATTGTCTTGAACAGTGATGGTCCAAGTTTGCTCCGCCGAATTGCCACATGCATCGGTGAGGGTGTACGAGCGGAACAAAAGGTATTCATTGGCGCAACTGCCTGGAGTGCTCGTTTCCACCATTGCAATGGAAGGATTGCTGCAATTGTCGGAATATCCAATAACTGCGGATTCTGGAATTGGAATACTTCCGCAATCTGCCGTTACATCATCTGGAAATGCAGTAAACACAGGAGATGTAGTATCAAGCAACGCAATGGTTTGAAGAGCAGTGTTGCTGTTGCCACATGCATCTGTAGCGGTATACGTGCGTAAAATCTGACCCGAACATCCGCTTCCAATCAATTCATCGCTGTAACTCACCGCTATGCTGCTGCATTCGTCAAACGCAGTCGCAAATACACCATTGCTTTGTGTGCAGACCACCTCGATTTGTGACGCAAAATTGAAGAACTCTGGCACCTGTGTATCCGCTACTTCGATGGTTTGTACGTACTCATTGGTATTGCCGCATTCATCCATCAATTGATAGGTGCGGAGGATCGTGTAATTGCTGTTGCAACTGCCTGAAACGATTTGTTCTCCGATCATTTCAGCCGCAATTAATCCTTGGCAATCATCAACACCCAAAACCAATGCTGGCGTTGGAATGATGTCTGAACAGCTTAACGTCAAATTGGCCGGTGTGGCTGTAAACTGAGGATCTTGATTGTCCTCAAACGTTATGCGTTGAAGATATTCGGCAATGTTGCCACAATCGTCAAATGCATACCATGTCCGTTCGATTTGATAACCGCATGCTAGATCGATGAGGTTGTCGTTGGATTCGATGTATGCGATACCACAAGCGTCAGTCGCGCTAATGATGGCCTCTGGAATTTCGTCTCCACAGTTTAAAGTGATATCGGCCGGAACGGTATCGAATTGTGGTGGCGTTACATCGTTGAATGTCACATTCATGGTTATGCTATCAAAATTACCGCATGCATCGGTAACAGCCCAACCGTAGACGATATTGAAACTCGTTCCACAGAAATAGTTGGTATCCGAATAAAACACCACATTCACCTCGCTGCAATTGTCGGTAAACGTCACATAATTTTGATCAATCGTTGGCAATGCATTGCAATCGGTCACTACCAAATCGTTCGGTATCCAATTGGGCATTGGCGGGTTGAAATCGTTGATGATGACCAACTGTATGGCTTGCGCGCTGTTGCCACATCCATCGGTAGCAGTGAACAAACGTTCGAAAGATCCACTGCAATCTGCTGGAGTATCTGTTACCGACCACGTGAAGGTAGAGCAATCATCTGTTATGACTGGTTCCTCGAGTATAAACTCCGATCCGCAATCCTCAAAGACCTCTGCTGGAACATATTCAAACACAGGTGCAACTTCGTCGATGTAGGTAATTTCTTGCGTTGCAATGGTCGAGTTGCCGCAAGCATCGGTTGCGGTCCACACGCGCACAAAGATTTTTCCACAAGATAGCTGGGTGGTTTTGGCATGCAAAC
>CANHSF010000027.1 GCA_947463065.1 Flavobacteriales bacterium
CTTGGTAGAAATAATTTTTGTTGTCCACTACCAAATCACCCGGGATTGATTTGACCGAATAACCGGCTGGAATTTCCATGGTATAGGAAGTCATGTCCATAAATGCATGATCGAAATCTGCACCGTCAATGCGGTCGGTGGTATCGGGTTTGAGTCGGCCGATGCTTTGATCAAAATTGAAATTGATGTACATATCGGTGCCGATGGTGCGCACATAATCCTGAATCAGCAATTCGTACTGCACCTCCATCACGGAGTCGCGTTGAAACACATTTTTTGCTTCGACCTTCAGGAGTTTGCACTTGTTGTTGCCTCTGGAAAGCGTGTTCTCCCAAGCTTCACGTTCGTCTGTCTTCTTGGTGTTCTCGAATATCTCGGCAATTCCAGCATGGACATATCCTGTAAGCGTAGACTTGCCAATGCACTTGAGGTTTTTATCCTCGAGTTCCAATTTCACGACGTCGGTAGAGGCATTGAGGCGGTAATCCACAACAGGCACAAAAGGAGTTTCGAAGGTTTTTTCGTCGATGCTGATCATGGCTTGTTTGCCTTGGATACCGATCGATGGAAATCCGAACGGATGTTGTTTGGATGTTGCGTCAAGAAAAATATTTTCGCCGTTCTTTTTGTACACCGCGATCATGTGGTTGTCGCAATACACCAATGGTAGTTCGTCATAGGTATACCCCTTATGCCGGGTTCCGATCCAGCACAAATAACCAGGAACGCCTGCATAATCCATCATGCGTTTGATAAGGTTGGCCATGTCTTTGCAGTCGCCGAATTTTTTCTCACAAACGGCTTGCGCTTCGCGGGGTACAAAACCACCAGGACCGTATTCAAAAGCGATGTACCGGATGTTGTCCTGTACCCAATAAAAAATGGACTTGACCAATTCCTCTTCGGACAGATTGCGCGTTTTGAGCGAATCCACCACCGATTTCATTTCAGGGCTCGCCTCTTTGTTGAGGTCTTTGACATGCTTGTAGTTGTGTTGATACAAGAGCGCTTTGTTACCGGCCTGCTCCACCCTTTGATTGCCCATTTGGTAGGACTTGATGTACACGAAAACATGCGGATCTGTATGGCTGTTGTTCATGGTGAAGTCCACGTCTTTGAATGCCGGCAGTCTTTCGGCCACCCATCGATGGATAACGATTTTGCCTTTGGTTTCGGACGTGTGCGCGACTTTGATGCCTGGCAAATCGCCAAACTCTGCAAATCCCAACTCCATATCAGCCGGCACAGCGATCGAATACTCCACCCGCTCGGCAGGCACACGAAATGCGAAATTCAGGGCTCCCAAGGTCATGGGGTCCAAGATTTTGCCGTTGAAGGTTTTTTCGGTTATGGAACCGTTGGACAGATTGCTGTATTCAAATTTTTTGACCCGTTGGCTATCAAAAAACGAATAGTCGCCAAAACTCTCCTCGTCCACAAAAGAGGTCACTTTTGACTTGACCCATTTGCCATCCTTTTGGGTATAAGAAGCCGCATCGAGTTTATCGATGGTAAAATAATGTGGGTCGTAACTCACCTCATCGCCTGAGATTGGACCGCCTTTGCGATTGACGTGCAAAATCCGCTGCTCTGACTCGTGGGCGATATCCACACCTTTGGAAGACACTTTAACCGTTAAGTGTTCAGCATACTTGAGCAAGACGACCCGTTCCTTTTTGTATCGTCCCATCAATTCGGTCACGTCATAATCTTCGATATCCTGCGCATGCAGTGCACCGCTTACAAGCAACCAAAGCCCTGCCCAACCGCATCGCATCCAATTCATTCTTGTGTTCATTGTATTCGTTGTCAACTTGAAAAGGCTCGGGTTATTTTTTCGCACCGGATTTCGCCGCTGGTTTGGGTTCCGGTTTGACCTCGGGTTTGTTTTCGGGAGCGGACGGCTTGCTGATGAATTTGCCCATCTCCATTACCCCTTCGCGTATGAGTTTTCCGGATTTATCGTATTCTTTGTATGGCCCGTGGAAGGTGTTGTGGAATTTGGTCGCGTCGATGTGGAGCTTTCCGTTTTCGTGGTAGAATTTGTAGCTGCCGTGTTCGCGATCGTCTTTGTTTTCGATCTCGCTCTTCAACGTTCCCGAAGGATAATAACGTTTGCTCAGTCCATTTTCATTGCCCTTGGTGTAATTGGCTTCGATAAAAGTCTTGCCATTGGTATAATAACATTTTAGGGCACCTTCATAAAAGCCATTGACGTACTTGAATTCGCGTGCTTTTGTTCCATTGGCAAACTTGACCACCAATTCCAAATTGTTGTTTTCAATTGGAACCTCTGCTTTGAACTGCCCATCGGCACCAACTATCGCGTAGGACACCATGGCTCCATCGAAGAAGTTGATTTTGAAATAGGCCTTACCGTTTTCATCGTAATAAACTGTTGCTCCGTGGCGCTCATCGAAACGATATTGGCGTGTTTGCTCCAATTTACCTGATTCGTAGTACGATTCCCAGTCGCCGTGTCGATCACCGTCTTTGTATTGGACCTTGAAGTTCAACTTGCCGTTTTCAAAATAGTTCCAATCGCCCTGGCGCTGGCCATAGGCATATTTCCCTTCTTCGACCAAAGTCCCATGGAAGAAGCGTTTGAATTGACCGTGGCGTTGGCCGTTCTTCCATTCCAATTCGCTAACTACGGTTCCATCGGCCTCGTATTCTCGGGTGATGTTGGACCACGCGTTTTGCATTAGCGTGCCCTCGTATCGTTTGAATCCGCTCATGCTATAAACCTCTATCTTACCGTTGCCTCCTGGAGTGTGTTCCACTTTTTGTTCCCCATTAGCAAGGAAACTTGTGCTTTTAATGCGCACGCCATACCGGTACTCGGTGATGGCCATCAACTGACCATCGAAGTCGTAATCCATCAATTCGCCGTTGAGGACTCCTTTGTTGTAAAAGGAATAGCTGTCCATTTTGCCATTGGGATAATACACCTTCAACGGACCATCGAACACGCCTTCGTTGTAATAGCCCTCTTCGGTAAGGTTGCCCGATTCGTCGAACTCGCGATAAAAACCTTGCAACTCATCGTTGGTGTAGTTGACCTCGCGGAACTTCACGCCATTGTTGTGGTATTCGGTGGCCAAGCCCTCGCGCAAATCATTTTTGTAATTGCATTCCAATTTGATGACACCGTTGCTGTGGTAGTACTTCCACAGCCCTTCGGACTTCTCTTTTGTGACCTTGCCTTCGCGCACTACTTTGCGCAAATCGTTGTACACTTTCACGTACATGGTTCCACCTTCGGACTTCATTTCATCGATCACCTTACCGGCAACATCGAACACCTTGTAGTCCAAATTCTTGCCGTTTTTGTAAAGGATTTCCGCCTTTTTGTTGCCATCCAAATCGTACAAGGTTGACATGCCATTCAGCTTACCCCCTTTGTACAATTCCACAGCACTGATCTTATCGTTTTCGTGGTAGGATTTCCACTCTCCCTCTTGTTTGCCCGACTTGTAACTGCCGACCTCTTTGAGCTTGCCGTCGTCATAAAAATACTGCCACTCACCTTCCTTATCACCATCGACAATTTTGCCCTTTGCAGTGACCTTTCCGTCGTTGTTCTTGACTTCGACTTCGTCGTTGATCTTGTCGTTGATCAATTGGCATTCGTAGGAAACCGTTCCATTGGGATTGTAAAAACAGATGCGATCGGACTTGTTCATCCCTTTGTAGATCAACGCATATTTGAGCACATTGTGATCATTGTATTGGAGCAATGAATCTTGAATAACCCCTTCTCCATCGACCACGTATTCCGTTTGCTTCGAACCGTCTTCATTGTAGGTAATGATTCGCCCATTGTTTTTTCCATTTTTGACTTCGGCCCTTTCTTGCATTGCACCCGTTTCAGCGAACGAGGTTTTGGTGCCGTTCAATTGACCATCTTCGTATTCTTCAATTTTGCGCAAGGTGCCATCGCTGTAATAATATTTCCATTGGCCCTCCTTCTTATCTTCGCCGTAAGCCTTTCCCTCAGCGGATAAGATGCCATTTTTATGGAAGTAATACGCTTGACCTTCGATGTTGAGATCTTTGCTCAAATCGCCCAGTACCAACACTTGACCACCTGAAGCGTAGGTAAATCCTTCAAGCGTTCGGCCGTTGTTTGTGCATTTCACGGTCGTGCGACCCGTATGGATGATCGCTAGCACGTCGTTGCTGAATAAATTTATTTTTGACTTGTATTTTTTGGCCACGTTTTGGGTGTTCACATTGTCGATGGAAGCCAAAATGGATGCTACCATGCCCTCAAAATGCTTTTTGTTCCAAACCTGCTGGTAATAATTGACATAAAAGCGCAAAATGACATCATCGCCCGCAGACTCCTTGGCCAGCGATTCGGAGATGACTTGAAGCTGTTTGGAGAGATTGTAGTCGCCCTTTACTTTGCTTTTGTAATTTTTTGACAATGCCGTTTTGCTGTAGACAATTTCGTCAATATAAGCCAAATGGTCGCAGAAGGCAAACGTTTCGGCAGGAATATCCTTGAATTTCTGTTTATTGGCTTTGTTGGCAATGCCCTCCAAAAAGCCCACGGCATAATTCAAATAGTTGGGATCGCTGTTAACCGTTTGAGCAGCAAAACCGCAGGCCATGGAGGCCAACGCGCTTCGCTCTGCGTCGTTAGCGAGAACGGCAATGAGCATGTGGGTGCGGGCGTGAAGGTAATTGCGCGACAAGCTTTCGGCACAATCGGCCAAGGCCCCTTTGAAGTCTTTAATATCCGCTTTGACCACAGCGCGTTCGTAAAACGGGCGATGGCTTTGACCGAACTCTTTGGCAGCAAAATCCAATACCGCGATGCTTTCCTTCTCTCGGCCCATATGATCTAAAATCGTGGCTTTCAGCACCAATGCATCGAGCAATGAACTGCGATCGTTGGCAATGACCCAGTCCACATTTTGCAGCGCCTCGGTATTGAGACTGTCGGCATGCTGCGCCAAAGCCAATTCGTAACGTGCAAGCGCGTAAAGCGAATCGCCGGGCTGGACCTTTTTGAAGAGCTCGATGGCATCTTCGTAGTTGACACGATCGTACTCGCGAATACCGTCAATAATGTGCTCTTTGCCAAATTTGTAGGTATCCCCAATTTGTTGTGCATGAGCAGAGAAAAATGAAAAAGCCAGCAGAAGTATGAAGCCGGCGAGAAAACGTGGAATCATAAAGGTGTAGTGAAATTAAATAATTACGAAAGTCCGTTGATGCTTTTCGCAAGGTGAATATAAACCAATTCGTTGAATTGGCAAATTGAAAAAAATTAACGGCTCATTGGGGTTGTTCTCAAACATCCATCCCGCTTCAGTAACACATCGGTGCGATCCCACAACGCCCTCAAGAGGAAAGTGCGCAAAATCTCAACAATTTAATTACTTGATGCACATCCAATCATCTTGCTCGCTTTTGATCTTGATTTCTTCCCAGTTTACCCCTCTAATGACTCTTGAATTAACTTTATAACTCTCAGAATGATGCAAAAAAATCCCTATTCATCAAAACAGAAATTTACCCGTTGATCCGTAAAACAAATAAGATACAATGTGCTCATTCATCCCAGCCGTTAAATGATCGAAGCAAAAAGTCCAAATCGTCAACTTGCCTGCGGAAAGGCAATTCGGAACAAATTACTTTCCGATACAGAACTTCGAAAAAATGCTATTGAGTAGATCATCGGCCTGGACCTTACCAACGATCTCGCCGAGATGGTGAAGGGTTTTGCGGATATCGACTGCTAAAAAATCAGACGACGTGCCGATGTCCATGCCCGTTTGAATTTCAAGTATGGAGACAAGCGCCTTCGACAAAGCCTGATGGTGCCGCGCATTGGTGACAATGGTTGAACTGCTTTGCAAATGTTCCAACTGCAACAAGGAGGCAAAATGCGCCTTGAGGGATTCCACTCCCTGCCCCGTTTTGGCTGAAATGTAAAGCACATCGTCACCAAAATTGCGTTGAGGCATTTGATCGGCTTTGTTGACTACACGAACAAACTTCTTGGACCCACCCGATCGCTCTTGCATATCCTGCACAAATTTTTCATAATCGTGGGGATCGGTATGGGCTCCATCGCAAAGCAGTACCACAATTTGGGCAGACTGCGCCTTGGCAAAACTTCGCGCTATGCCCATTTGCTCGATTTCGTCGGTGGTGTCGCGGATCCCAGCGGTATCAATGAAATTGAAACGAATGCCGGCGATCACCATGTGGTCCTCTACGGTGTCGCGTGTGGTGCCTGCAATGGGCGACACAATAGCGCGATCCTCATTCAGCAATGCATTCAATAAGGTGGATTTGCCCGCATTGGGAGCCCCCAAAATGGCCACAGGGACCCCGTTTTTGATGGCGTTTCCAAGGGCAAAGGAATCAATCAAATGCCTTACTACGCCTTCGATTTGGCGCAGCAATAGCCGCAATCTTGTGCGATCTGCAAACTCCACATCCTCCTCGCTGAAATCCAATTCAAGTTCAACCAAAGAGGCAAATTCGATGAGTTGATCGCGCAGTCGATTGATCTCGTGAGAAAATCCACCGCGCATTTGATGAATGGCTTGTTGATGGGCCGCTTCGGTCTCAACCGCAATCAAATCGGCCACTGCTTCTGCTTGGCTCAAATCGATTTTGCCATTGAGGTAAGCCCGCATGGTGTATTCCCCCGGGGTGGCCAATCGCGCCCCAGCAGCTTGCAGCACTTCCAAAGCCTTTTGCTGAATATAAGAGCTTCCGTGCACAGAAATCTCCACCGTATCTTCTCCTGTGTAGCTATGTGGCCCGCGAAAAACCACCGCAACTACTTCGTCCAATATTGCGCCATCGCGCATCAAGCGGGCAAAATGCGCCCGATATCCGGGACCTGCAGAGATGGATCTGTCCAAAACGCGATCAACAATGGCAAGTGCTTCCCGCCCAGAGACGCGAATCACAGCAATGCCGCCCACTCCTTGTGGTGTGCTGAGTGCACAAATGGTCTCCTCCAACGCCAAGTGCATAGGCCTAGTAAATAATGGGAATTAATCCGCGAAGTCCCATGTCAACCACATCTTCAGCGCCGGGTTCAAACTTTCCGTCGGGATTAGTATCGATCCATTCAAAACTGTTGTTGGTACTGAGCGAAAGCACGATTTGAATATCCTCCGTCTCGTTGCCGGTAACAACCAATGGTTCGTCAAATTGAGCTGTTACAACGCATGACCCTGGTGGTATGGGCGACGTGGCGCTGATGGGATTGGGAACAGTGGTGGACCCGGGAGGAGTTTGTCCAGTGTACACATAGGGATTGCCCAACACCCACGACTCAAACCCCCAATATCCTTGCAGTTTATCGTCATCGACATCAACACTTTGTGTACCGATTGTATAATTGTCGATGTAGGTATTGAAACCGACAAAACTCGCCAAAGTACCACTGAGCTCTAGGCCAGAGGCCAGGTAGTTGATGTTGTAGTTTTGGTAGGACAACGAAACACGGATGTATTGGTAGGTACCCGCAGGAACACTTGACAAATTGATGCGCTTGAACACCTGCCCTTCATCTACGATGGTAGCTTGGTCAAAGTCAATGGCTGCCGCACCACCCGCAGAAGTCTGAGCGCCATTGTACAGCACCACACCGCTTCCCAAAGCCGTAAATGCCGTGGGCGCAAGTTCGATATAATGTGCAGAAACACCATTGAAATCGGGGCTTTGCGCAGCATGACCCGCTGGAATCGATGAGGGATTGCCCAAATTATCCAACCGCTCCTGGTCTGGATTAAAAGCAAAAGTGAACACCATTTGAGGTGCATTCGATGGGGGCAGCGGGCTATCTTCATCATCTTTACCGCACGATACCAGCAAAAACGGAATAGCCAACACAGCAGCCCACGACAAGGGTTTAGCAGAGGTTACAAACATGGTGTAAATCTAGCACAATTTCCAACTCGCCCGTCCACTGCCATCGTTCATAAATCTGTGAGAAAAACATCAAGTCCAGGGAAGACGACGCAGCTTATTCGCCTATTTTTACTCATTGTGAAGCGATTGCAAATTCTATATATGGCCCTCCTAACGGCCCTGTTGGTTGTGCCCTGCCGCAGCGGTTGGGCTGTGCATTCGCCTATCAACGATGCCGAAGCTTATCAAATCATGGTGATCGATTACTACACCATGGCCACGAAAGATGAAATCGATGAGTTCAAGCAGATGGTGGAATCGTATCTCAGCACGTACATCGCTCGATGCGCAGATATCGAAGACAATGCTGTGATTCTAAAAAAATCGAAGAAAGAAACCTTGCGTGACATCAATGCCATTGTCAAGGGAGCATTGACCTATTACGAATACACCCAATTGAAGGACTTCAACGGTTTTTCGGCGATGATTGAAGACAAGTTGAGCGCCATCGATCAGATTGACTTCAGAAAATCCAAGAGCATACGAAACGGAGCGAGCCAAGCAGAAATCCGGAGTATCCAGGAGTTTTATTTGCAGAAGGAATTGGAAGATCTCAAAATTCTGATCAACATCGAACTCGGAATGTTCAGTGGCAACAACCTGATGGTGAAAACTTCGAGCGAACAAACTTTGGTGGACCCCGAGACCAAACGCGAATTGTTGAAGCAATACACCGGATCAGACCGCAACGCACCACTGGGACCGATCAAAGTGAAAATCAGCGACGAGAGTTTGGCCATGATCAATTTCAAAGACACCAGCACATTGGATCCTGCGCCCTCGCCTGCCCCTGCAAACAATGACTTGATGGGCAAAGTGCTGGAGTTGTTGGAACAAAACAACCGCAAATTGGACCTCATGCAGGCACAAATGGACCAAATGCGTGTGGAACAAATCCAGATGTGGCAACAACAGCAAGACGCCAAAAATCTGGCGATGCAAAATCAAATCGACGAACTCCGCACACTGGTGGCCGGTGGAAAAATTCAAGCACCCAAAGCTGTTGCTCCATCAGCCGGCAGCGGAGAGGTTTTGAACTTCCCTCAAAAAGTAGAATTGTACTATGCTACCGGTTCGAGTCAACTCGATGCCAGTTCGCAATTTGCACTCAACGAAATCGTGGATTTGCTCGCACGCCAGCCCAACGTCCAAGTAGTTATTTCGGGCTATGCCGACAAGACCGGCAGTCCAGAAAAAAACCTGCTCATTTCTCAAAAAAGAGCATCCGGTGTCAAAGCCTTTTTTGTTCAGAGCGGGCTTGATGCGCGTCGATTTGTGACAAAATACCACGGAGATAAAGTAGCCAGCGAAACCGGCAACAATCGCCGCGTGGTCGTTGAATTTATCGTGAACCAATAACGTTCGTTGAGCACAGGCACACGAACACCAACGCAAACCATTTACCTTTGACGGCATTATGAAAATCATCTGCATTGGACGCAATTATGGTGCGCATGCCAAAGAATTGGGCAACGACGTTCCCACCGAGCCCGTCTTTTTTTGCAAACCGGATTCGGCTGTCTTGCCTAAGGGCAATCCACTTTACATCCCCGATTGGACCAACGATCTGCACTATGAGGTGGAGTTGGTGTACCGCATTCACCGGCTGGGCAAAAACATTGATCAGGACCACGCTTCCCGCTATTACGATGCGGTTGGGCTAGGCATCGACTTCACCGCCCGCGATGTGCAAGAAGCACAAAAGCAAGCGCGACTGCCCTGGGAAAAAGCCAAGGCCTTTGACGGTTCGGCGGTGATCTCCAATCATTGGGTGGAATTGGACGACGAGCAGAAAAAGCAGGTGCAGCGCTTTCATTTGGAAAAAAACGGCGATGTGGTTCAGCGCGGCGAGAGCGATCAAATGATTTTTTCGATCGATGCTATCATTGCCTATGTGTCGCAATTCATGACCTTGAAAATCGGCGACATTATCTTCACTGGTACACCAGCAGGAGTTGGTCCGGTGCAGATCGGCGATGAGTTGAAAGGCTTTTTGAATGACCAAGAAATGTTCAAAGTCAAAATCAAGTGATCATTCGGTTTGGTTCATGACCCGCGTTTGAGTGCGAATGCTCTCTTTGTGCAATTGTTCCAAAAACTTATCGATGAAATCCTTGCTGAGTCCTATTCGATCAGCCAACTGTGAACGAGTGGCAATGATTTCTTGCCAGCGATCGAGTTGAAAGATCATCATGTTGTGGTCCTTTTTATAGGCGCCAATATGTTCTGCTAAACGCATACGCTCTCCGATCAGACCAATGACTTCCTCATCGATTTTATCGATTTGAGAGCGCAGAGAAGCCAGCGCATTGGTCGCTGCCAAATCATTGGTATTGTGCTGCCTGATCTGCAGTGCATCGATCAATTGCTGGTACACTTCGGCGGTAATTTGTTGAGCGGCATCGCTCCAAGCTTGATCGGGCGTGGGATGCGATTCGATCATGAGCCCATCGAAGCCCAAGTCCATTGCGCGTTGGGCAATTGGAGCCAGCAAATCGCGGCGGCCTCCAATGTGACTGGGGTCGCAGACCATGGGCAAATCGGGAAATGCACTGCGCAAAGCGATTGGAATCTCCCACATGGGTTTGTTGCGGTAAATGCTTTGTCCATAGTACGAAAAGCCCCTATGAATGGCCACCAAACGCTGGATACCCGCAGCATAAATGCGCTCAAGAGCTCCGATCCAAAGCGACAAATCCGCGTTGACCGGGTTCTTTACAAACACAGGAATATCCACACCTTTGAGCGCCTCAGCGATTTCTTGCACCGAAAAAGGATTTGCGGTAGTTCGCGCTCCGATCCACAGCATATCAAACTGATGTTGCAAACACAACTCGACATGCTCCGCGGTGGCCACCTCGGTCATGATCGGCAATCCCGTCTCTGCTCGAGCTTCAAGCATCCACTCGATGCCTTTGCCCCCGATGCCTTCGAAAGCATTGGGCCGGGTGCGGGGCTTCCATATGCCTCCACGAAGCGCATTGACTTTACCGGTAGCGGCTAGCGCACGTGCAGCCGTTAGAAATTGCTCGCGCGTTTCCACGCTACAAGGACCACTGATCAAGTAGGGATGATGGTTTTTTAGCCAGGGTTGAACATGTGTGAGTGGCGATTCCATAACAAGAGCATTAAGAAGGCGCAAAGTACAACTCAAAAGCGAGATCGCTTGCGGGGAAGTTGGCTAGGCCCTTTCGGTTCAAATCGGATGCAGCACTCTGCGGTAGCCATTTTGTTGGTCTGCACATTTCTGATTTGGAACACAAAGGCTGGACACTTGACGCCTCATCAGCACAACAAAGGGGCAGCCGAATGGTTCGATGGATGTACGAGTCGCTCCTTAGAAGTGAATACCAATACCTAGAGAGACATTGGCCGCATAGGTTTGTTCCGGGCGCACCAAAACCTGCTGTTCCAAAGCCAGCAGTAGGTGTTCGGTAGGAGCATAGATGCATCGCAGACCGGCCGAAGGCGTATAATAGAATTCCGTTTGCTCATTGCGCGTAGCGATGGTTAGCCCCGTGACGTTGAGGTATGGAGAAATATCAAATTTTTCGGCAGGATAAAAATGAAAAGCGATTCCGTCGGGGATCATGCACGAATACATAAAGACGCCAAAAAACACATCGGGATCAAGGTATCCGCAAGCTGAGCCGCTGCCCACCATCAGTCCCATGCCCACGCCGATCGTGGCTCCCAGAGGTGCAGTAAACTCGCTGTCGCTGTTGACCCGTCGGATCGAAGGGCGGCTGAAGCGAGTAGAATACAGCAGACTAACGCGGTCGTGGATAAAGTGGTCGACCTTGACCTCGTGCAACATGGCGTTGCCATATCCAAAATTGTAGGTCACAAGGTTGCTGCCACGTCCAAAGGGAGAATTTTTTGAGACAGCTTCGGATTGTGCGCCACAAGGCAGAGCGCAAGCCAGAGCCATAAAAAGAGACCAGCACAATAACCAATGCTTCATGGTAAAGAAGTATAATGGACCAAATATAATCGAAATCGTTTACGATGATTTCCCGAGGTGGGATTCGAGGAACAAGAAAAAAGCAGCCAAAGCTGCTCTTAAAATGTGCCCAGGACTGGATTCGAACCAGCACGGTTTCCCGCCACCCCCTCAAGATGGTGCGTCTACCAATTTCGCCACCTGGGCAGGGTTGTTTCTGAAAACGAAAGAGGACAGTCGCCTGTCCTCTTTCGCTTGCAATTTTTTTGTGATCCCGCTGGGACTCGAACCCAGGACCCATACATTAAAAGTGTATTGCTCTACCAGCTGAGCTACGAGATCAAAAGAACGTTGTGTTGCTCTGTAAAAGCGGCCGCAAATATACTCCTACATTTTAAGTATGCAACCATTGTTAAAAAAATTGCTATTTTTTTTCATAACCCCTCTTTTTACCGACCGGTTTCTGACCTGAAAGGCCCATGAAATGAGCCAATGGCTATGGCTCATGCAGTGAAGGGTGGCGTTCAAATGCGCAGTTCTTATCGAGCATTTTGCGGTAAGTGGCCAAGGTGCGGTATGGAGATGCGCCAAGACGATCGGCAATTTTCAGCATTTTGGGGTTGAAGTCGCCGATCCATGTCAAGATGGTGTCGCTATAGCGGCCCAGAGGAACAACATGATCCTGGGTCCATTTGATCATGGCCCCTTCAACACCTTGTCCGTGATATGCGCGATCAATCCCGAACACCATTCCCACCATGGTTTGGCGCTTTGCAAACCATTTGGCCCAGAGCACCCGCAACAATCGCCAAGCGGTCAATGATCCATTCGCATAACGCATAAACTCGTTAATTTCGGGCAGGTTGACGTAAAAAGCAATCGGCCTTTCGGCATCGTACACAAAAATGATGATGTCTTTGTCCATCATGGGGTGCATGGCTCGCATAACCTTATAAGCCTGTTCATAAGACAAAGTCTTGAAACCAAAATTACCCGCCCAAGCGTTGTTGTAAACCACAACAAAGTCTTGCGCCATTTGGGCCAATGATCTGCCGCGCATGTTGCGAATGGTGATGTTTTTGTTTTGCAAAAAGCGTTGGCTTTTGTCTAGAAAAACATCTTGAACAGGCACATTCAATTGACGTTTGAAACAAATTTGACGATAGTACTCCCTGAACCCAAAATCCTCCCAAAAAGTCCTGTAATACGGCGGATTGAAATTCATACGGAAACTATTGATGTCGTGGAAATTATCGATGAGCAAGCCCCAATATGCCTCCTTCTCGCCGAAGTTGATTGGCCCATCCACTGCCTGCATTCCATTTTGAAGCAAAAAATTTTCGGCCCCTTGCAACAGCATTTGCGCGGCTTGGGGATGGTTGATGCATTCGAAGAATCCCATTCCTCCAGTGCGCAGGGCCTGACCATCGCTGTATTTGGGGTTGAAAAAAGCGGCAATCCTTCCGATGCAACGCTGTCCTTCCATGGCCACCCACCGCCTTGCAAAACCTTCATCCAACAGGCGATTGCTTTGGGGCTGGAACAATTTTTCGACATCCTGCTGAAGATGAGGCACGAACTGGGGATAATCCAAATAAATCTCACGCGTGACCCCATGCCACAAGGCAATTTTTGCTTTGGATTCGACAATATGCAGCTCGATGGACATTGCTAGCGATTGAATTGGAGCGCAAAATTGAAAAAAACAGCCCAACGAAAAAAAGCAAAACCCACCAAAAAGACCAAAAAAGTGCATAAAACCTTTGGGACATCGAATTTTCAAAATGCAGGCAACTTTTCTATTCGTATTATTGTCAACCCAAATGGTGGTGATCCACCCTTTTGAAACAACAACCAAAAAACATTCATGAAAAAGCGCATTCTCGTAGCTCTTCTATTCGCAAGCCTCACTGGCAATGCGTTGACTGCACAAAACACCATTCCCGCTTCAGCCAAAACGCAAGAAGCCATTGCAATGGGCATCGTATTTCCATCTACCGATGAGGAAATGCTTGTCCTCAACACCAAAGCCGAGAAATTGGTATGGGTGGAGGCTGTTAAAGGAACTGTTCAACCCGAAAATGTATTTCAATTGGTCAAACACACCGGCGAAGAAGTGGTCCTAACGCTTGAGCAACTGCTCAATATCAACCCTTTGCTTTACGAGTTGCCGCAACAGGTCAATCGCTGCGAAAACTTACTCATTCAGACTGCCGACGGTAGCTATCACATGCTGGTTGTGCGCTCAGAAACCATGATGGCCAACGAAATCAAAAGAGCTTCCATCAAAACCAAATAAATCGATCTCATGTCTATTCAAACACCTCTTGTTCTTGCGATTTGCCTATTGGTAGGATGGTCCTCCTTTGCACAATCTGAAGTATTCAACATCACCGACCATTCCAATTATGCCACTTGCGATGCGATCATGCACGACAGCAATGGCGGTTTGGTTCCATACAGCCCAAGCAGCAACAACACCATTACCCTATGTCCACCTGCTGGCGAAACACAAGTCAACTTGTATTTCATCGGTTTTAACTTGAGCACCGGTGACAACTTGAGCGTCTACGATGGTCAAGACATGGCTGCGCCGCTCATTGGAACCTACAGCGGCGAAGAACTGTTGTTCGAGACCATCTCGCCAACCAATCCAACAGGTTGCCTGACCGTGCACTTTGAATCCAACGCCGATGACCAAACCGGTGATTTCAGCATTCGGATTTCTTGCGGTACACCTTGCGATTACCCTGTTGCCATCATGGATGCAGCCGCCGACACCTTGCGCATTTGTCCCGGCGAGCAGTTTACCATTGATGCCAGCGCCTCATTCTGGACCGAAGGAGTTGACTTGGCTTCTTGGACTTGGGACTTGGGCAACAACACCACCGATGAGGTTTCGTGGCCTACCCTAACTCACGCTTATGACACTCCCGGCGGATATCGCGTTCGCCTCTACCTCACAGATGCCAACGACTGCAGCAGCGCCAATATCCCTGAGATCGTTGTCTTCGTGTCCACTCCCTATACCTTCGATGTCGATGCATCAATTAACGCTCTCTGCATAGGAGACACTGTACACCTTGGCAGCAGCGCGCATTTAACCAATACACAGGGAGGATTCGACAACGAGTCTCAAGATGGTAATACCAACAACTGGACTGAAAACAACAACATTGTATTCGACAATGGGGTGTATATTCCAGACAACCAAGGTTGTTTGTACACGGAGATAACTTTCAACCAATTTGGTACAGCCACCATTGATGAGGCTGAAGATTTCCAGTCCATCCTGATCAACATGGAGCACAGCTTTGTGGGCGATATCATCATCAACATCATTTGTCCAACGGGTGAAGTGCTAAGTCTGTGGCCCGAAGCTGGCGGCAGTGGCACCTATTTGGGCGAGCCCATCGACATCGACGACGGTGTTCCTGGAGTAGGTTTCGATTATACCTGGTCGCCCAATTCAACCGGCGGCACATGGTTGGACGGCATGAATGGATTTGGAGGCACGGTTCCAGCAGGTGACTACGAGCCTGAAGGCGATTGGTCCGATTTGTTCGGTTGCCCCCTCAACGGCACTTGGCAATTGGAAATTTGCGACGTAGTAGGCGCAGACGATGGTTGGGTATTTGAGTTCGGAATTCAATTCGCACCAGAATTCTATCCAGCTCTTCTCACCTTTACACCTACTGTAGGAAATGGTTGCGACTCCAGCTACTGGTCCAATCAAAGCCAATTGGAAAGCATCGGATCAAACTGCGATTGGGCGACATTCATTCCAACTGAAGGTGGCGTATATACGTTCACCTACACGGTGGTCAATGACTTTGGTTGCACCTACCAGTCGGATGTTACCATTACCGCTATCGAACCACCCGTTGTGGATGCCGGCGATGATTTCATCTTCTGCGGAAATCCACTTCAAATTGATGCTACTTTGGTCAATGGTATAGCCAACGTTCCATACACCTATCAATGGTCGCCTGCTGGCAATTTCGCCAACGCAGGAGTGGTAGATCCAACCTTGGAGTTGACTGCCAACGACGACGACCAAGAGTTTATAATCACCGTATTCCCAACCCAGTTCAATACCTGCATTGGTCGCGATACCGTTTGGGCCATTGTTCCTGACGTGCCACCCGCAGCTATCCAAGAGGCCGTGGTATTCTGTATCGGCGAGTCCATTTCTATCGATGCCAGCTTTGAAGAAGGTGACTATATCTATAGCTTGTTCTTCCCTGAGGTGAATCCTGATGGTTTGATCACCTCCAATAGCTTGGGCACTTTCGAGGTAGCCGATTCTGGACTTCACTTTATCACTGTGACAGAGCCGCAATGCGGATTCACTTCTGAGATGTCTTTCCTAGCAGTTGACGAGCAATGCGAAATCAAGATCCCCAATGTTTTCACCCCCAACTCCGATGGCAAAAACGAAGCATTTGTTATTGAAGGCGTTGAAAATTATCCAGGCAGCACATTGCAGATCTATGATCGCTGGGGCAATATGATCTACGAAAGCGCCAGCTACAACAACAGTTGGACAGGTCGCGATCAAGCCGAGGGTACGTACTACTACATCTTTGGACACAACCAAGATAGCGGAATGGAATATTACGAAGGCCACTTTACATTGCTTCGCAAATAAATCCCGCAGCAATAGCATTCAGTATTTGTCCCGTCAAAACATTTTGGCGGGACTTTTTTTTTGGCAACCATTCCCCACAAGAAGGTATTTTTGCGCGCCCAGTGCAGGACTTATGAAACAAGATGCCATTGAAGAATTGGTCGAATTGACCAAGATGTTGCGAATCGAACAAAAAGAAGATTATGAGCTACACGACATGTGGCTCAAAAAAACCAGCGTTCAGGAGCGCAAAAAAAACGGCATTGCTTGGTTCCCACTTCGCATCGTAGAAACCGGCTACGGCATGGGCGATTACCCCTTTTTGGTTGTGGAGCGCCACGAGACCGAAACACCGCACCAATTTCAAGGTGGAGCGCCCGCTCAACTCTTTTCCCTTTCCGAAGGCAACGACTCAGAAAATTTACAAGGAACCGTGGTGTTTGCCGATAACACAAGGATGAAAATCTCTTTTACCGTGGATGAATTGCCCGACTGGGTGGACGACGGCAAACTTGGAGTAAACCTGCTTTTTGACTCCAAAACCTACGATGAAATGTTCAAGGCATTGAACGTCTTGATCAATTTAGAAAAAGGAAGATTAAAGCAATTGCGGGACATCGTTTTGGGCTATGCGAAACCACAATTTCGCAATGAAGCTGTGCCTGCCGTCGACCATTTGAATGACTCCCAAAACGAAGCTTTGCATCAAATGGTGAATGCCGAAGATCTCGCATTGGTGCATGGACCTCCTGGAACCGGAAAAACCACCACGCTCGTTGAGGGCATCTTCGAGCTGAGCCGACAAGACATAAAGATTTTGGTATGTGCGCCCAGCAATGCCGCAACAGATCATCTGGCTGCGAGTTTGCACCGCAGAGGACTGCGCGTAGTGCGCATTGGCAACCTATCCAAAATCGACGAAGAAAACGAATCCCTCACAATTGAATCCAAGATTCAGCAAGAGAAAGATTTTAAACAAATACGCGAGATCAAGCGACGAGGCATTGAGCTACGAAGAATGGCCTCCAAGTACAAACGCAATTTTGGAAAAGCCGAGGCCGACCAGCGCAAACTCATATTGCACGAGGCACGCAATCTGAGCAAGGAAGCCCGTGAGATGGAGGATTATTTGGTCAACAAAGTGATTGATCAGGCGCAAGTTATCGCCACTACACTGATTGGAAGTGCTTCGGGGTATTTGCAAAACCAACGATTCGATGCCGTTGTGATCGATGAAGCAGGCCAAGGCATTGAGGCCGCAGTATGGGTACCGCTTTTGAAGGCTGAAAAAGTCATTATGGCCGGCGACCCCTATCAATTGCCGCCCACCATCAAAAGCCAGGAGGCCGCGCGATTGGGATTGACCAAAACCCTTTTGGAAAAAGCCATCGAACGCCATGAACGGGTTTCGCTTTTGAAGGTGCAATACCGCATGCACGAGCGCATTATGGCGTATTCGAATCAGCGGTTTTACAACAATGCCCTGGAAGCCCACCCCAACAACCAGTACCGAGCGTTGGATGAGCACGAATTGGTGGTTGAGTTTGTGGACACTGCCGGATGCGGTTACGAAGAAGAAGCCGGCGAACAAGGAGAATCCTTGCAAAATCGCGAGGAGGCCGCTTTGGTGGAACGCCATTTCGATGCATTGCGCATGCGCCATGGAGCATCCTTCAGCGTGGGATTCTTGTCGCCTTATCGCGCTCAGGTGCGGTTGATGCAAGATTTGCTGAAAAGCAAACAAGACGACCGCACCAACGTCACGATCAACACCATCGATAGTTTTCAGGGCCAAGAACGCGATGTGATATACATCAGCTTGGTTCGAAGCAACGAGCGCAGTGAGATCGGATTTTTGAAAGACTATCGACGCATGAATGTGGCCATGACACGTGCACGCAAAAAGCTAGTGATGATTGGCGATAGTGCGACACTCGGGAATGACACGTTCTATGCTCAACTCTTGGAGCTGCTCGAGCAACAAGGCGGATACACAACAGCTTGGGAATATTACCCTGCCTAAGACAACCGCAACGATTGCGCTGGATGCACTTGGCAAAAACCCATTGCCGACATTGCCCAAGGAAAAAACTCAACCGGGTTGGGTGTTGTTGCTTTATAGCATTGAATACTCTGGCTATTTCGCAATAGACGTGCGCTTTTCAAGCATGGGCACAAAACTGAAGTGGCCGTGAAAACTCGATTCAAATGAGCCATCCTCCTTTTCCTCCACTACCATCATTTGTTGCACTTCGCCATCGCCAAAGGGCATGATGAGCTTGCCTCCGGGCTTCAACTGCATCAACAATTCTTCTGGTATTACGGGAACAGCACAGGTGATCAATACGCGGTCGAACGGAGCATAACCCGGCATGCCTTTATAACCGTCGCCATAGCTGAGCGTGGCTTTATAACCCATTTGCCGCAATAGCTGTTTAGCCCCATCGTGCAATTGTTTGTGGCGCTCGATGGAAAACACTTTGGCGCCCATTTCACACAATACAGAAGTTTGAAACCCACTGCCGGTGCCAATTTCCAACACCTTCATGCCCTTTTCCAAACCCAGCAATTGACTTTGGAAAGCCACGGTGTACGGATGGCTAATGGTTTGGCCTGCACCAATTTGAAAGGCCTTGTTTTCGTAGGCGTATTCTAGGAAAGCGGAGGACAAAAAATGATGGCGCGGAACAGCATTGATGGCAGCCAACACAGCGGCATCGTGAATTCCCATGGCTGCCAACTCTTCTACAAGGCGTCGGCGCAATCCCTTATGTTTAAAGCTATCGACTAACATATTTCTCCAAAAATAGATGTGGAATACCTTCCGCCTGATGGTGTTGAAAAGTAAAAATCAACCGTGTGATGTAAAAAGAATTCGCCCCAACATTTGTCCCATCGTAATGAAGTTAAATTCTATTCTGCGCGTTGTATGACCAAGTTAAAGATTGGAGTTTTGGGAGCAGGGCATTTGGGCAAAATCCACATGAAATGCCTTTTGGGCTTGCCCGAATGGTATGAATTGGTGGGCTTTTATGACCCCAGTGAAGATCAAGCTCGCACCGTGGCCTCCGAAATTGGCTTGATGAGCTTCCACACCATGGAAAGCTTGATCGATGCCTGCGACGTAGTGGATATCGTGACTCCTACCCTGCACCATTACAAATGCGCTTCGGCCGCCATTCGAAAGTTCAAACACGTGTTCATCGAAAAACCGGTAACCACCACGATTGATGAGGCTCGCGCATTGCTGAAACTCGCCGAGGAAGCCGATGTCAAGGTTCAGGTGGGCCATGTTGAACGATTCAATCCTGCATTTACTGGTGTAGTTGACTCGATTGACAATCCAAAATTCATCGAAACCCACCGATTGGCGCCGTTCAATCCACGAGGAACCGATGTATCCGTGGTGCTGGACTTGATGATCCACGACATTGATATCGTATTGGCGGTGACCAAAGCCAATGTGCGCCGTATTTCGGCCAGTGGTGTTGCCGTGTTGAGCGATACTCCGGATATTGCCAACGCCCGTTTGGAGTTGGACAACGGCTGTGTGGCCAACTTGACCGCCAGCAGGATCTCGCTCAAGGCCATGCGGAAATCGCGCTTTTTTCAGAAAGATGCTTACATCGCCGTTGATTTCTTGACCAAAGAATCCGAAGTGGTCAAAATGCGCCCAGTCGTTGGCGAACCCGATCCATTTTCGGTAACTATAGACCTGGGAGATAGTCGAGGTTTCAAAGAAATTACATTCGACAAACCCACTATTCCCGCCAACAATGCCATTCAGGATGAACTTCGCAGTTTTGCCCAAAGCATTGCCAACAACGATCAAACCGCCGTTAGCCTTGAGGACGGCGCACGCGCGCTGGATGTAGCCCTGCAAATATTGGAAAAAATGCAGCAACACATTCTATTACAAAAGGACTGATTTTCAGCACCTCAACACTCCCCTGTAGGCTTTAAACGCACTGACTTCAAGCCCTTTAAGACTTGATTCACAAGGACTTGCGCCTGGTTAATCGGATTGTTATCGCCAATCAAAAAAAACCCTCTGGTTCTGCAATATTTCAAGAAACTTGCGTTATTGCGGTGCTATTGAATATCCTATTTTTGCACGCCGTTGTAGGACCGGAAAAAGTGCCAGTGCAAAAAAAAGACCTTACACCTATGAAATTGATCTACTCGCTCTTTGCGTGTGTTTTGCTTTTTGGCTGTTCACTGATTGATCCGCAGGAGTCGCTGCCCGGTTTTGTCGAGGTCAACACCTATGGATTTGATATTGGACCGAATCAAGGCAGTGCGAGCAACTTGGTCACCGAACATTGGTTCTCCGTCAACGACAATATTTTGGGATCGTACGACTTGCCCTGCTCGATGCCCATTTTGGAAAACGGCTCGGCACGACTTCGGGTGCAAGCTGGAATCAAAAACAATGGTGTAGGCTCAACACGTATTCGTTATCCCTTTTATCAGCCTTACGATACCGTTTTGCAAGTGGTGCCTGGACAGAACATTTCAGTTACGCCTGTCTATCGCTATTACGCCAATCTCGATTTCGACAATTCGCGCAACTTTGAATCGGGCAACTTCTTTGTGAGCTATGGCAACAACGAAGGAGTGAGTGAGTCGACCTCCAACCAAGACATCGTATTTGAAGGCAACCGCAGCGGTGCACTTCTTCTTGACGACGGAGCCAATTACCTTTTGGTCAAAGACATCAACACCCTCTCGCTGGATGCGGGCAATACCATTTTTCTCGAGATGAATTACAGTTGCAACAACAGTTTCATGTTGGGCTCTTATGTCACAACAGGCGGTATAGCGCGCAAAACGCCCATGATCACCATAACCCCAACGACCAGCGCAGCCACAGCACCCACGTGGAATAAAA
>CANHSF010000028.1 GCA_947463065.1 Flavobacteriales bacterium
AATGCAGTCCTTTGTACTCCTTATAATGCGAAGCCATGATCATCAAATAAAATTGGGCGCGAAGATACACAATGCGCAACGAACCCTTGAGACCAGGGGATTGGGGCTGAATATCGAACGTGGCGTTGCCAAAACCAAGCTTTCGACATTGATTCACAAGACATTAACGCTCAAATGAACAGAAAACCGAACTTTCACGCTGGTAGTCAAGTATAAATCCCCATATTCCTCAGTTATAACATGAAATCTACCACCCTCAACACCTTCATGGTTCTGATCGGCTGTATGTGCCTCACCTATAGTTACGCGCAGGAAAGCATCGAGTTGGAAAAAGGCGATGACGCATTTTACAAATTCGATTACAAAGAAGCGCTTTTCTTTTATGAAACACTTTACGACGCCAATCCAAAAGATCCAGACATCACACGACGCATAGCAAAAACCTATCACCGCATGGGCCAAACAGCCATTGCAGCCGATTGGTATCAAAAAACCTTGGAGCAAGATGCATCCAACGCCGAAGACCTTTTGGCCTACGCTGAAATTCTCAAGGTACTGAAGCAATACGACGAAGCGATCCACTGGTACGACATGTATTACCGCATGCGTCCACACGACACGCGCGCCCAAAGCCACTTGCGCGACAAACAATATTACCGCGACTTGTTTGCGGATACCGCCAAGTACAATATGAAGTCCATGGCCATCAACAACGAGTTGCCGGTCTTGGGTATCTCCAAATTCAGCAGCGAAGAATTTTTGGTTTGTGCCATTCAGCTCGATAATGAGAAAGGCAAACAAACCATGGAAGGTTTGCCTTACTTGGATGTTTACAAATGCGAATTCAACGACAACGAAGAATTGGTGAATGCCCAAGTATTGGACAAGCCGGTGAACAGCAAATACCACGATGGTCCAGCCCAATATTCCTTCACAGACCAAACCCTGTATTTGACCCGCAACAACATGCGTGGCAAGCGTTTGGTGACCGATAAATCGGGTTTGGCCATTGCAAAAATTTACGCCGTTGAATACAAGAACGGCAAATGGTCGGGTGCACAAGACTTGTCGTTCAACAGCAACGACTTTACCAATATGCATCCCAGCATTTCGAAAGACGGCAAAACGATGTACTTCGTGAGCAATCGTCTGGGAGGCATGGGAGGAACCGACCTGTACATGACCACCAAAGAAGACGGCAAATGGTCAGAACCCGTGAACCTGGGGCCAAAAATCAATACCGCGGGCAACGAGCAGTTTCCTTTCATCAGCAGCGATGGCTATCTCTATTTTGCAAGCAACGGTCACGCCGGCTTGGGAGGCCTCGATATCTTCGTATCCGAGCAGATCGCTGGCGACTGGCAATATCCGGTCAACATGGGATCGCCCATCAACACCAACCACGACGACTTCTCATTGATTTATGACAAAGAGTTGAACCAAGGCTTTTTCTGCAGCAGCCGTCCGGGCAATGCCAACGACGATATCTTCTTTTACAAGCGCATCAGCATGGAACGCATGATGGTGGCTGGAACCATCAAAAGCAATGTCCCCAATGTATCCTTTGCTGGTGAGCGTGTTCAAATCAACAAGGTCAACAAGAATCTAAAGTCATACGTTGTTTTGGATGAGTTCGAACGCTTTGAAATAAGCGCCGAACCGGGAGATGTGATCGAAGTGACCATGATGAATGCCGAGTACTTCGACACCGAGAAAGTGGTGGTGCAACACACCATCGAAACACCGATCGTAGATCCATTTGTTTACTTGGGCGAAACCGAACCCGAGCTCAAAAAGATGCCCACTCATGAAGGCCGTTTGGGCAAATATGCCGGACAAGGTTTGGCACCATCAACAGCCCTTTTGAGCAGCACCATGGTGAAGCCAGAGGGCAGCACCACCAGTCCGTGGGACGCCAAAGAAAACGAAAAATTGGCCGATATCAACAATCAGTTGGCCAACGGCATTGCCTCCACCAGCAACGATCCCAAAGGCGCATTGCCTTCCAAAGACAGCGGAGGAGGTTTGAATGTGGAAGATGGTACATTGCAATTGCAACGCGCCGCATACGATGAAAAAATCAAAACTGCTGATCAGTTCTTCAAAGACAAAAAATACGAAGAAGCCCGCAATGCATACATCAGTGCGACCGCTATCGACACCAAGAGCACGTATGCCAAGACCAAGTTGAGCGAGATCGAGCGCATCCTTGCCAAACAAGCCGAAGATCAAAAGAACTACGACACGGCAGTGATGAATGGTGATTTGGCTTTCTCTGAAAACAGATTCGAAGATGCCATCAAACAATACCAAAAGGCACTTGCTATCCGACCGAAAGATGATTATGCAACAAAACAAATGAGAACGGCGGATGAAAAAGCAAAAGCCAACAAGAAGGTATCGCTGTTCGATGAAGCCACAGCGGCCATCGATTTGGAATCACTGAATCTCAACAATGTTATTTTTGATTACAAGAAGGCCTTGGTTCGACCTGAGGATGAAGTCATCCTCAACAAAGTATTGCAGATGATGAAAGACAACCCCAATATGAAGTTGATGATCAAGGCCCATTGTGATACCCGAGGAAGTGTGGCCTACAATCAAGGCTTATCCATGTCTCGTGCAATGGCGGTTCAGGGATGGTTCATGCAACGCGGTATCAAACGAGATCGCTTGTACGCCGAATGGTTTGGTGAACAGCGCCCGCTTAACGGCTGTTTAGACAATGTTCCTTGCGAAGAAAACGAACATGAGATCAACCGACGCGCTGAACTCAAATTGGTCAACATGTAAATGGAATGAAATACACGAGCTGCGGGCAAAACAACCGCAGCTCCACAACATAAAAAAGCCCATTCTGCTGAAACAGAAAGGGCTTTTTTTTATCGAGTCAACCCCATTGAACGCAGATCATTTTATACCCGCGTCAACTTGATCATATTGGTCATGCCTTGCTCCGAAATAGGAATCGAAGCCAAGTTGATAATAAAATCACCGTCTTCGATCATATCACGCTTGCGCAAGAAATAGCGGATATCGGCGATGGTCGTATCGGTACTTACCATTTTGTCGTAGAAGAAAGCACGCACCCCCCACACCAAACTCATTTGCGTCAAAATCTTTTTGTTGGCCGTAAACACGAAGATATTGGCCTGCGGACGCCAGCTCGAAACCCGATAGCCGGTATATCCGCTGAAGCTCATGGTCACCAATGCAGAAGCCTTGACACGAGCGGCCAAACGACAAGCCGAGTAGCACACGCTATCGGTCATGAATCGGCTTTCGTCCACTTCCGTTGGGATCTCTTCGTGGTAATACAAACCATCGAATTTCTCTGCCTCGCCAATGATGTTGTTCATCATACGAATGGCTTCGACAGGATATTTTCCCACAGAGGTTTCACCGCTTAGCATCACGGCGTCGGCACCATCCAACACGGCATTGGCTACGTCGGTCACCTCAGCGCGTGTGGGCGTCATATTGGAGATCATGCTCTCCATCATTTGTGTTGCCACAATAACAGGACGACCCGCTTTGAGGCATTTCTTAACGATCATTTTTTGAATGAGCGGAACACTTTGCAAAGGGATTTCTACCCCCAAGTCACCGCGCGCTACCATCACGGCATCTGTTTCGTGGATGATTTCATCGATTTGATCCACCGCTTCTGGCTTTTCGATTTTGGCCACCACTTTTGCATGCTTTTCGCGATCGCGAATGATCTGCTTCAGTTGTTGCACATCGATGGCATTGCGTACAAACGAAAGACCAATCCAGTCGACATCTTCAGAAAGCGCAAAATCCAAATCGGCCAAATCTTTTTCGGAAAGCGACGGCAACGAAACCTTGGTGTTGGGCAGGTTCAACCCCTTTTTATTGGAAAGCGGACCGCCTTGAACAACCTCACATTCCACGGTGTCTTTGCCATTGGTAGAAAGAATGGTCATCACCAGTTTTCCATCGTCCAACAACACCGTTTCACCCGCTTTTACGTCGCGCGCAAACTCTTTGTAATTGGTGTAAATGACCTTGTTGGTTCCGATTTGTTTGGTGGTAGAGATTTGAATTTTTTGACCGGGAACCAATTCCACGCAGCCATTTTCCATTTCACCTACACGCAATTTGGGACCCTGCAGATCGGCCAATAGTGCTGTGTGCGTGCCCAATTCAGCATCGATGGAGCGCACAGCATCAATAACGGCTTTGTGGTCCTCGTGGGCGCCGTGGGAAAAATTGAGTCGAACCACGTCCAACCCATTTACGATCATCCCTTTCAAAACTTCTCTGGGCGAACTGCTCGGCCCAATGGTCGCTACTATTTTTGTTTTTTTCATCATCCTAATACTTCTAAATAACGCATGTGTGGGCTTTTGTTCAACTTGGCCATGTCCATGGGCATCAAAGCCATTATCAATGGCAACCGCTTGAGCTTTTTGTAGAACACATCGTCCAATACCTCGTTGTGGTCCACAATTTTGACGATGTAGTCAAAGGTGGACATCTCTTGGATAAGCGTTCCATCGGGGGTTTTATTGTCAATCAAATGAATGGTCATCATTTGGTCGGCACTTTGATGCACATAACAGTCGTGGTAAGAAAGGCCGTATCGCTGCCTGCACTCGATGTCGTTGATCTTTCGCAATTTCCATTGAAATGCAAGATTCAGCATCCAGGCCAGCCGATACGTTTGCTCCGATGAGCTAATGCCCAAAACAGCAAACTGCTCCCCTACTTCGGTATCTAAATAAACATATCCCACTAAGTGTAAAAAATACACTTTCGACAAATATATTCCGAAAGTGGCAATACAAAAGTCGATGTTAAGAACAAAACATACTTTAAGCTGCGGTAAACTTATGAACCTGAGGATGTCATTTTTTGGGCGACAGAATCCATCTCGGGCCAATGCATGCGCCAACAACCTTGTGAAACGCTTGTGACACAGGCCAATTCGCCCATATACAGCGGCAAGTTATCTGCCTGATGGCCAACCGGCAAACCTGTGATGATTGGAAACCCAAACCGCAGATGCCATTGTTCCAAAATCCCAAACACATCCGTTCCCCAAGGGTTGTCCTCGGCAAATCCAAATGTTTTGGTATTGTCCTTCATTTGGCTCATGCCGCCCACCAACACTCCTTCGAGCAAGCCGCCAGCTTGGGAGCGCGCGAGCGCATGCAGCATCCGATCCACGTGGTAAAGCATTTCGTCCACCTCTTCAATAAAAAGGAAATAGGGTTCCTTGGGTTGGAAAGAAGCACTGCCCAACAAACTGCAAATGACCGACAAATTGCCTCCCAACAGGCGATGGGCCATGTTGATGGGCCATTGACCAAAATGCCGACCAGTCCATTCCAATTGCTGGTATTCCCCCATTAGCGCACGAAAAAGCCCTTCGATGCTCTCAGGAGTGACTTGTGAAAACTGCACCGGCATAGCGCCATGAATCGCTGGAATACCGTGGCTATTGAGATGTGCGATCAGAGCGGTAATGTCGCTGAACCCAGCGACCCAACGCGTATGCCGCTCCACGGCTTGCATGTCCAATGCATCCAACAGCCTCACGGTTCCGTACCCGCCCCTTCCCACAATTACACCACGGATAGCGGGATCGGTAAGCGCCCACATCAGGTCCGCGGTGCGCTCATCATCGGTTCCAGCCAGTTGATGCACACGCGCTTGGGCATGTTGGCCTACCACCAACCGCAGTCCATGCGCAGCAAAAGCAGCCACAGCAGCCTCGCATTGCTCAGCACTTAACCAACGCGCAGTGCAAATGAGCGCGATTGTATCACCCGATTGAACGAAAGCAGGTCGCATAAATCTATCTTTGCCACAAATCTCCAAAGGGTGACCATCGGTTGCATGCCCCAACGGCCGAAGTAATCAACCGCAGTTTGAACATTGGAGAAATAGAACAAACATGACCAAAGAGCCAAAAAGATATTTAGTTACCTCTGCGCTGCCCTATGCCAATGGCCCATTGCACATCGGCCACATAGGAGGAGCTTACCTCAACGCCGACATTTACGTGCGTTACTTGCGCAGCAAAGGCAAAGATGTTGTATTCATTTGTGGAAGCGATGAACACGGAGCGGCCATCACCCTCCGCGCCAAAAAAGAAGGCAAGTCACCGCGCGAAATTGTGGATTATTACCACAGCCTGATGCACAAGGCATTTGTGGATCTGGGCATCAGTTTCGACGAATACCACCGCACCTCATCCGATGAACACCGGGTGATGTCGCAAGATATCTTTTTGGAATTGGAAAAAAAGGGGCAATTCGAAGTCGAAACATCGCAGCAGTATTACGACGAAGAAGCCCATCAATTTTTGGCAGACCGATATATTATTGGCACATGTCCCAAATGCGCGAATGACAAGGCCTACGGTGATCAATGCGAAAAATGCGGCAGCAGTTTGTCGCCGCTGGAATTGATCGATCCGCGATCCACCTTGAGCGGCAGCAAGCCAATATTGAAGGAAACGTCCCATTGGTTTTTGCCCATGGCCCATCACGAATCGTGGATACGGGAATACATCAAAGATGGCCAATTGGACGGACATGTGCACCACGACAGCAAAGAATGGAAAGCCCATGTGGTGGGCCAATGCATGAGTTGGATCGACGGAGGATTACAAAGCCGTGCTATGACCCGCGATTTGGATTGGGGTGTACCTGTACCGCTGCCCGGTGCCGAGGGCAAAGTGCTCTACGTATGGCTCGATGCACCCATTGGCTACATTACCAATACCAAAGTGTGGGCGGAGAAAAACGGTAAAAACTGGGAAGACTATTGGAAAAGCGACGATACCCGTTTGATCCATTTTATTGGAAAGGACAACATCGTTTTCCATTGCATCATCTTCCCCATTATTCTCAAAGCACACGGGCAGTTCATACTTCCGCACAATGTGCCCGCCAATGAGTTCATGAATCTCGAAGGCGACAAGATTTCGACTTCGCGCAATTGGGCCGTTTGGCTGCACGAATACCTGCAAGAATTTGAGGGCCGCCAAGATGAAATGCGCTATGTGCTATGCAGCATTATGCCCGAACAAAAAGACAGCGAGTTCACGTGGTCCGACTTCAAAGACCGCATCAACAATGAATTGGCAGATATCGTAGGCAATTTTGCCAATCGTGTGTTTGTGTTGATGCACAAATTTTACAACGGGGTATTGCCCGCTATCACCGGAGAGGCGACCGAAGCAGAGCGTCAAGCCAGTGCCGAAGCCCGTCGCGCTTATCACGCAGTAGGCGAAAAAATAGAGCACTACCGTTTCAGAGAAGCCTTGGCCGAAGCCATGAACATTGCACGAGCCGGCAACAAACTACTGACCGAAACGGAGCCTTGGAAATTGATCAAGACCGATCCCGATGCTGCTGCGCGAATTTTACATAGTTGCGCTAATCTCGTGGCCGACACGGCATTTTGCTTACAACCGTTTTTGCCATTTACTGCAGAAAAAATCCGTGCCGCCCTCCATCTTACATGGCCCGCTTGGGATGAATTAGAAAAACAGGCCTTGCTTCAAACAGGCCATACCATTGGTCAATTGCCCATCCTGTTTACCAAGATCACCGACGAAGAAGTGGCATTGCAGGTAAAAAAACTTGAGGACGCGAAACTACTGGCCGCATCGCAAAACAAAGCGGCCATCAAGGACCCGATCGATTTCGAAACCTTCCAGAAGATGGATATCCGTTTGGTGAAAATCCTCGAAGCCGAAGCTGTTCCGAAAACCAAAAAACTGCTCAAATTAAAAGTGGATACCGGTGTGGACCAACGCACGGTGGTATCGGGCATTGCAGAGCATTATACTCCAGAAGACGTGATTGGAAAAACGGTTTTGTTTTTGGCCAATCTTGCCCCGCGGGACATCAAAGGCATCAAAAGCGAAGGCATGATACTGATGGCCGAAAATGCCGTTCAAGGATTGTCCTTGGTGTCGGCAGTCAAGCCGATGGATGCAGGCGATGGGGTGAAATAAACCATGCATTTCAACAGCGCCAACTTTTGGTCGAGGGCGATAGTGGGATTGTCCAAAAAAGCAATCGATGGTGCGCCGAGCCCAACAGCAGCGGCATCCTTTGGCTGCAATACATGCTGAATAGCCGGAATATCGGCATATACCAAAGCAAAATAGGTGCTTGTCAATGGCGAGCCGGCGTGCACGCAGCCCGGGGCAAACAACACCAAAAAGGCAGCAAAAAAACGTTTCACTCAATAAGGTTTTTGTATTTCAAATGCAGCGTTCCATGGCGCAGCATGTATAGGATATTTACCTTAACTCAAAGCTGCTGAAGTGCATTCTTCGAAACCGACCGACCCTTTCATTACCTCTCTGCGATGACTGCGAGTGCCATCAAGCGATCCATTTTTGGACCAACTCGGCAATTTGTACTGCGTTGGTGGCTGCGCCCTTTCTCAAATTATCACTCACGATCCAGCAATTGATGGCGTTGGAATTGGATTCGTCCAAGCGCAATCGGCCCACAAACACATCGTCGGAATTGTGGGCATGCAATAGAGGCATGGGATACTCGAATGCCTCAGGATTATCCACCACTTGAATGCCGGGGAAATTTTGCCACGCCGCTCGAATCTCCGCGAGATTCGGCTTCCTTTCGAATTCCACATTGCACGATTCCGAGTGCCCACCCATGACCGGTACGCGTACGCATGTGGGCGAAACCAAAATCGCATCATCCTGCATAATCTTGCAGGTTTCATGCACCATTTTCATCTCCTCTTTGGTGTAGCCATTTTGCAAAAAGACATCGATTTGAGGAATCAAATTCAGGTCGATCTTGTAGCGGTAGGCCATCGGACCTTCGACACCAGCGCGTTCGTTCATGAGTTGATCCACTGCGGCTTTGCCCGTGCCGGTAACACTTTGGTAAGTGCTCACCACAATTCGTTTGATGCGGTAGAGATCGTGCAGCGGCTTGAGTGCAACCACCATTTGAATGGTCGAGCAATTGGGGTTGGCAATGATTTTATCCGCGCTCGTGAGCACATGACCATTGACCTCTGGCACCACCAACTTTTTGTTCGGATCCATTCTCCACGCGCTGGAATTGTCGATCACAACCGTTCCGACTTCGGCGAATTTGGGTGCCCATTCCAAGCTGGTCGATCCACCTGCACTGAAAAGCGCTATGTGCGGACGCGTTGCGATGGCATCATCCATGGAGACAATGCGATGGGTTTGGCCGTTCCACTCCAAACTTTTGCCCACGCTTTTTTCGGACGCCACTGGAATGAGTTGCGTCACCGGAAACTTACGCATTGCGAGGATTTCCAACATTTTTGTACCCACCAAACCGGTGGCACCGACAACAGCTACTTTCATGATTCAAAAGAATTGAAAAGCGAAATTAAGGTCGTACCATAACATTTGTGGGAAACGGACTAAAAAAAACATGAAACGTTCAAGTTTCCCATTGCCTTCGTATGTTTGAACTATGATGCTTCAACGTCCTTTGGCTCACTTATCGAAACTTATCCTTTGCTGGATGGCCTTTGTTGGATTGCCCCAACTTGGATTCGGGCAATTGAGCGAAACTTTTGCCGATGGTGATTTCACCACCAACCCTGCATGGACAGGCACTGCAGAGAATTTCATTGTCAATGCTTCCGGTCGACTACAATTGAACGATCTGACGCCTGTGCTCACACAAAGCGCATTATCAGCAGAAATTGGCCTATCCACCGTCAACGATACCGAATGGCGGTTCAATGTCGCACAAAGTTTTGCAGGCAGCGACAACAACCACAGCCGCATATACCTCAGCTCCAGCTCGGCCACACCTTCCTACAGCGCCAACAACACAGCCGGTGTACAAGGCTATTACCTCAAACTGGGCGAAGCCGGATCAGCCGATGTGATCAAACTCTTCTTGGACAACGGCAGCACCACCGTGTTGCTCGCATCGGGCACAACAACGATTGCAGGTGCATTTGACTTGAACATCAAAGTTACCCGCACGGCCGATGGAACCTGGACTGTGTATGCAGATCCAGCGGGCGGAGAAAATTTCGCGATCGAGTGCACAACCGTGGAAACCAGTTTCACGCAAGCCAATTATTTTTCATTGGTCTGCACATACACTTCGTCGAATGCAGACAATTTTGAATTCGACAACATTTATGTGGGTCCCTTGGTCGTTGACACCACTCCACCTGCCCTGTCCAGCGTTACTGCATTGGATGCATTTACGCTCCAAGTGGTGATGTCGGAACCCATTGATGCGTCGTCCATCACCTCCACTGCTCAGTTTAGTTTGGAAGGGAATATTCAACCTGTATCTTGGGAAATCGATTCAGAGAACCCCGCTCAATTGCTGCTCACCTTTGCAGAAGCATTTACGGCCAATACAACAATTGAATTAACGATAACCGACGTATCCGATACCAGCGGCAACATTGCCGTATCCACCAGTGGAACATTTGTTTGGACCGTCGCCACACCGGTCAATTACCGCGATGTGGTATTCAACGAAGTGCTTGCTGATCCCTCGCCCGTTGTAGGTCTTCCGCAGGCCGAATACATTGAGTTATACAACCGCACGTCCAATGCCATCAACCTCGATGGATGGATACTGACCAATACGACCACCGATCGCACCATTGCGCCTTATGTGCTTGCCGCAGGCGGTTACGTAGTGTTGTGCAATTCCACAGATGCTGCCAATTTTACGGATGTTGTTGGAATTCCTTCCTTCAGCGCCTTGACCAATGGAGGCGACAGCCTAACGCTCAAAGATGCCAACGGCAATGTGGTCGATGTGTTGGATTATTCCATCGATTGGTATGCCACATCGCTCAAGGCAGAAGGCGGCTGGAGCTTGGAGCAAATCAATCCCGATTATCCCTGCGGTAACAATGCCGGCAATTGGGCCGAAAGCCAATCTGCCGCAGGAGGCACACCCGGTGCGATCAACAGCATATTTAGCAACAGCCCCGATACCGAAGCCCCAGCATTGCTCGAAGTCAGCGCGTTGACGGCATCCACCATCGCCCTTCATTTTTCGGAAGCGATCGACACCCTCGGTTGGAGCATGGCCAACGTCCCTATGACTCCGGTCAATCAAATAGTAGCCAGTTTTTGGAGTACCGATGCGCGCACATTGTTCTGTACAACCCAAAGTCCCTTGGACAACCAAACCGAATATTCATTCGGTATCAACACCATTGCCGATTGCTATGGCAATATCATGCCATCGGCGCCCATCACATTGCTGTTGGGAAGCACTCCGGAACCGGGCGATATCCGGATCAATGAAATCTATGCCGACCCCGATGCAAGTTCACCGCTGCCCAATGCCGAGTGGATCGAACTCTACAATACCACCGATCAATACATTCGCTTAAATGAGTTGGTGTTGAATGGTCAATTGTTGAGTGGCTCGCCATTGATGCCGGGCGGTTATGTGGTGGTCACCGATGCCTCTTCGGCACCTGCTTTTGTTGCCTTTGAAGAGCGCGTTATTTATTTGAACTCCTTTCCGGCATTGACCAACAGCGGCATGAGTTTGGAAATTCAACACACCGATGGTACAACCATCGATGAAGTGGAATACGCCCTGGATTGGTACAACGACACCGACAAGGACGATGGCGGTTGGAGTTTGGAAATGATCAATCCAACTTTACCCTGCAGCGGCAGCAACAATTGGAATGCCTCGGTAGCCGCGCAGCAAGGAACCCCCGGACTTATCAATAGTTTATTTGAAAACAATCCCGACACGCAGGCTCCAACCATCGCATCGGTTGTACCCGTTGATGCCAATCACTTCAGCATTCAGTTTTCGGAAATCATGAACCCTGCCTCCTGGACAGGAACCGGGTTTGACCTCATTCCATTCAATGGTGTTTCGGCGGGGGTTTGGAACAGCGACAACACCGCCTTGCTGTGCACCACATTGCTGCCATTGGATCCTTCGGTCAATTACAGCTTTGCGTTGATCGGGTTTGAAGATTGTTCGGGCAATGCGCTGAGCAGTGCGCCCTACGCTTTCATCTTGGGAGCGGTTCCGAGTATTGGCGAATTGCACATTACCGAAATCATGTGCGACCCATCTCCATCGCAAGGCCTGCCCGAAGCAGAATACCTTGAACTTTTTAATGGCGGTGAAAACTACCTGAATCTGTTTGGCATCACCATCAACGGAGGAACAGTCAACCAATCTTACCTGTTGGCGCCGGGAGCGTATGTGATGGTCACCGATTTGGAGAACGAATTGGCCTTTTTGTTTTACAGCGTCCCCAAGCTATTCGTCGATGCTTTTGGCGACCTCACCAACAGCGGAGAAACCATTGAGATTCTGGATACCGAAGAAAACCTCCTTGAGGAAGTGCATTACGACATCGCTTGGTACAACGACAACGCCAAAGACGACGGCGGTTGGAGTTTAGAAATGATCAATCCGAACGACCCGTGCAGCGACAGTGGCAATTGGCGAGCGAGCGCATCCAGCAATGGTGGAACACCAGGACTGGTCAATAGCGTATTTGATGATAGCCCCGACCAGAATGCACCGGAGCTGATGATGGTGTATGTGCCTTCCGACATCCAGATCATCCTCGACTTCGATGAACCCCTGGATGCAGCGAGCCTGACCAATGCCAGCATACGGATCAATGGAGGAGCCGATCAGCCCCTGCAAGCCACATTGGACACTGAGGATTTGAGTTTGTTGTATGTGCAACTGGAACAAATGATCACAGGCGCGGTGTATTCCTTCCAAATCATCGGTATCAGCGATTGCTGGGGCAATTTCTCAGAAAACATTAGCGGACGTTATGCTGCACCGGAGCAGCCCAATGCGCAAGACGTGGTGATCAATGAGATCTTGTACGACCCCAACGACGGAGGCTCCAAATTTGTTGAGCTCTTCAATCGTTCCAACAAAACGATGAGTTTGGGCGATTGGTTGTTGAACGATCTTAGTGGAGGCGAAGTAAGTTCGCCCAACCCGATCACCACATTGGACATTATATTGTTTCCAGGAGAATACCTTGTGCTTACAGAAGACGCCTCTGGTGTGCTCGATCAATATGCGCGCGCCAAAGCACAACGAGTCTTTGAAGTAGCCGATTTACCCGACTACACCTCCGAAGATATGGTATTGCTATTGTTGCCCGATAGCACCATATGCGACCAAGTGGCTTACACCAGCGAGTACCATTATCCATTGTTGGACGAGACCAAAGGCGTATCCCTAGAGCGCATAGATCCCAACAGGCCGTCGGGTGACGCCACCAATTGGCACAGTGCGTCCTCCAGTGAAGACTATGCCACACCGGGCTATGTCAATTCGCAATACTTCGCGCTTACTGCCAGTGACGCGACATTGTCGATTGAACCAGAAACATTCAGTCCCGACAATGACGGATACAACGATCAAGTTGCATTTGGATACCGATTGCCCTCAGAGGGTTATACCGGCACCCTGCACATTTACGATGCCGAAGGAAGGTTGATTCGCAGACTCATGACCAACACCCTGTTGGGTAGAGAAGGCAGCATTGCGTGGGACGGCATTAACGATGACCGCCAAAAAGCAGCGATAGGCATTTACGTGGTTTACTTTGAAGCCTTCAATACCACTGGCGATGTGCAGCGCATCAAAACCACCTGTGTACTTGCCCATCCCCTCAACTAAGATGTATTTGGTCAAAACCCCCGAACTGCTCAAGCCGCTGGCCAAAGACCTGCTTTGGAACAAGGACCGTTCGGAGCGCATATTGTACTTGACCTTTGACGACGGACCCACACCCGCCATTACCGAACGAACACTCGGTTTATTGGCTCAATACAATGCTTTGGCGACTTTTTTTTGTTTGGGGAAAAACGTGGAAGCCCATCCCGAAATCTTTGATCAAATCAAAGCAGCTGGGCATGGCATAGGCAATCACAGTTACAATCATCCCGATGGATGGAAAACGGGATCCTTTGCATACTTGCGCAATGTGGTGCAAGCACGGACCTCAATTTCCAGTAGCTTGTTTCGACCGCCTTACGGACATATTTCGCCGCAGCAAGTCCAAGCCATCAAGCAACAATTCACCATTGTGATGTGGGATGTGATCAGTGGCGATTTTGATCAAGACCTCACACCGGACCAATGTTGGGATCATGTACACCATTACACCAAAGCGGGCAGCATCATTGTTTTTCACGACAGCGTGAAGGCAGCACCGCGCATGTTTCACGCCCTTGAAAACACCTTGATCCATTTCAGTCAGCGCGGTTATACCTTTGCTCCACTATAGATGGATTACGTACAACCCAAAAAACACCTCGGTCAGCACTTTCTGCGCAATGACTCCATTTGTGCAGACATTGCTGCGGCCATCACGTTTCATGGCCAATACACCCATGTGTTGGAGGTGGGCCCTGGCATGGGCGCATTGACGCGCCACCTGAAACCTTTGAACACCAGCCTGCAAGTCGTAGAGATCGACCGCGAAAGCGTGCAATACCTGCTTCAGTCGCGGTTGCTGGAGCCCGATCAAATATTGTCTGAGGACTTTTTGCGCATGAACTTGACCGAGCGGTTTTCAGCCCCCTTGGCGGTCGTGGGCAATTTTCCATACAACATCTCCTCACAGATTGTATTCAAAGTGCTTGAGCACAAAGACCTTGTGCATGAGTTGGTGGGCATGTTTCAGAAAGAAGTGGCCGAGCGTTTTGCCACAGGTCCTGGGTCCAAGGAATACGGTGTAACCTCTGTATTGGCCCAAGCCTATTACGACATCGAATATTTGTTTACGGTGCACGAACATGAGTTTATCCCGCCACCGAAAGTCAAGAGCGGTGTGATCCGGATGCGGCGCAAATTCAACCACGACATTGGCTGTTCAGAGAAAAAACTGCGACTGGTTGTAAAAACCGCTTTCAATCAGCGGCGCAAAACCCTGAGCAATTCGCTGAAAAGCCTGCTAACGCCAGATGTGGACAAGAGTTTGCCCGTATTCAAACAGCGCCCGGAGCAGTTGAGTGTAGAAGAGTTTGTTGCCTTGGCCAATCTCATTTTACCCGATTCTCCGATCGAATCGCCACATCAGGCCCAATGATGTGCTAGCAAAGTCGTGCGCGATTCACGATATTTGCAGGAATGATTTCCCGCGAAACCATCGATAAAGTATATCAGACCGCCATCATCGAAGATGTCATAGGCGATTTTGTGCAATTGAAGCGAAGCGGTAACGCGTTCAAAGGTCGGTCGCCGTTTTCCAACGAAAAGACCCCCAGTTTTTTTGTCGTACCCGCCAAAAACATTTACAAGGATTTCAGTTCGGGCAAAGGAGGCAACGTGGTTGATTTTCTTATGCAGCATGAGAAACTGAGCTATCCCGAAGCCATTCGCTGGTTGGCGGCGAAATACAACATCGAGATCGAGGAAGATCAAGCCAGTGCAGAACAATTGCAAGAAAAAAGCGAGCGCGAGCAATTGAGTATTGTCACTGAATTTGCGAACAAGTACTTTCAGCAACAACTCCATGAAAGCGAGGAAGGGCAAGCCATAGGGTTGAGTTACTTCACCGAGCGTGGATTTTTGCCCGAAACCATCAAGACCTTTCAATTGGGGTATTGTCCAGACAAATGGGACAGCATGACCAAGGCAGCCATTGACGCCGGTTACAATCCCGATTATTTAAAAAAGACCGGATTGACACGAGAACGAGAAAACGGTTATTACGATTTTTTCAGGGGGCGTGTGATGTTTCCGATCCACAACATCAGTGGCAAAGCGATCGCATTTGGAGGTCGGACACTCAAGGCCGAAAAAGACATTGCCAAGTACTTCAATTCACCCGAAAGCGAATTGTACATCAAGAGCAATGTGCTGTATGGGTTGCATTTGGCCAAGAACGAATTGGTCAAGCAAGACATGTGTTATTTGTGCGAAGGATATACCGACGTAATCGCCATGCACCAAGCAGGCGTGCAAAATGTGGTGTCGTCGAGTGGAACAAGTTTGACGGAAGGGCAAATACGCCTCATCAAACGCTATACACACAACATCACCATCCTTTTTGATGGCGACAGCGCAGGCATCAAAGCGTCGTTTCGCGGCATCGATATGATTCTAAAGGAAGGCATGAATGTACGCGTTCTGCTGTTTCCCGATGGCGATGATCCCGATAGCTTTTCTCGCAAACACAGCAGTTCCGAGATTCAAGCATTCATCACGGGCCATTCCCGAGACTTCATTCGGTTCAAAACCGAATTGTTGGCCCAAGAGGCGGGCGAGGATCCGATCAAAAGAGCGGCACTGATTCGCAATATCGTAGAGAGCATTGCCTTGATCCCGGATGCTATAACCCGCGGGGTTTTTGTGCAAGAATGTGCGCGTCTGTTGCAGATGCAGGAGCAAACCATTCTCACCGAACTCAACAAACTGCTGCTGACCCAAGCCAAAAAATCGGGCAAAGACGAGCAGCCACTGCCCCAGCCCTTGCTGGATGCACCTCCCGCGGAACAACCCTTGGAAAGCAGCCTGGAGTTGACCACCTTGCATCAAGAACGGGATTTCATTCGTTTACTGCTCACCTATAGTGGCGACAGTGTGGAATTGACCTTTGAAAACGAAGACAAAAAGAAAGAAAACTTCAGCATGAGCGCTGTCGAGTTTTTGATCAGCAGCTTGGATATGGCGGAGTTACAATTGCGCACGCCCATTTACCGTCAAATTTTGGATGAGTTCAAAGAATTGGTGGTTCAAGAGCGAGACGCTGTCAAAGGATTTACGCAGCACACCAATCCGGAGATCACCTCCATCACGAGTGATCTGCTGACCGAAAAAGATGCGGTGAGCAGCAATTGGTCGCGTCACAAAATTTACCCCGAGACGGAAAAAGACAAATTGAGCTACGCGCTGCAAACCTGCGTCTATGCATTGCAACTGATGAATATACGCATGATCTACGCCGAAATCAATGCGCTGAACGGACAAGCCATGAGCGATGAGGAGGCCGATGCCATGTTGATGCGCAAAATAGAACTGGACCATCTCAAAAAGGTCATCACCCAATTTACAGGTATTGTGATACTGCCTGGGGTTTGACCAATTTGCCTCACCCCGGGGGCAAGAGCGACCAAGAACTCACACCGGCGAATGTTCCATAGCCCCGAATCCATTTTTCCTTCACATTTCCTTTGCTCGCATACCTTTTTTAAGGTATTTTAGCGCCCCCAATTATTTAGACGATTTCTAAATAAGGGGCGAAATAACAAGAACATCAAGGGGTTACGATTGTTTGCACAATGGAGACCCTGCGATCCAAAATGTTAAAACATTGGTTTTCTAACACATACACAAAACGATTATCAAAGTTACAGAAAGTGCGCGCCAACAAGTCCAGCATTTGATGGCGACCGAAAATTATTCATCCGACTCCTTTGTTCGGGTTGGCGTACAAGGTGGCGGCTGCAGTGGCCTCATGTACCAATTGGATTTTGACACCGAGCTCAAAGAGGGTGATCAAGTCTTTGAAGACAATGGGGTAAAAGTTGTGGTGGACCGCAAGAGTTTTCTCTATTTGGTCGGCACCGAATTGGAATATACCGGTGGACTCAACGGCAAAGGCTTTGTTTTCAAAAACCCCAATGCGAATAGAACCTGCGGGTGTGGGGAGAGTTTCTCGATCTAGGTTAGAGGTTGGAGGTTAGAGGTTGGAGGTTAGAGGTTAGAGGTTAGAGGTTGGAGGTTAGAGGTTGGAGGTTGGAGGTTAGGGGTTGGAGGTTGGACAATAACAAAACGAAATATGGCAACAATAAGAACATTTGAAGATTTGGAGATTTGGCAAGATGCTAGAGTTCTTGCTAAAGAAATCTACATTCTTGTTAGCCAACCCAACCGCAAAGTTGAATACAGCCTTAGAAACCAGATTACTCGTTCAAGTGGATCCATTATGGACAACATAGCTGAAGGTTTCGAACGCAATGGCAATAGGGAGTTCAAACAGTTTTTATCTATCGCAAAAGGAAGTTGCGGGGAAGTTAAATCTCAACTCTATCGACTGCACGATCAAGACACCATTTCCGATGACGAATTCACAACTCTTTCTGAAAAATGTGTTTCCCTTAGCAAGCGCCTTTTCGCATTCATGAACTACTTGAATGAAACCTCTAATCGAGGTGTAAAATTTAGTAAAGTAAACACACAAGAATAATAACAACCGATACCGCAAATTGAAACCAGATCATGCTACATATGATTTAATCCCACATAACCTATCAATCGAATGTATATGTTTCAACTCAGTAATACTAACCTCTAACTTCTAACCTCCAACAATGTGGAATACCCATTTTGGCTTTTGTAAACCATTTAACATCCTACCATGAGCGACGAAATAATCGACCAAATAACCAATAAAGAATACGAGTTCGGATTTGTGACTCCGATTGAGTCGGATAAGATACCGGCGGGCTTGAATGAAGACGTGATCCGTTTGATTTCGGCCAAAAAAAACGAACCCGAATGGTTGCTCCATTGGCGCTTGGAGGCGTTCGCGATTTGGAGCAAAATGACCGAGCCGAATTGGGCCCATGTGCATTACGAGAAACCCGATTTTCAGGGTATTTCATACTACTCTGCCCCAAAACAAAAACCCAAGTTGAACTCATTGGACGAGTTGGATCCCGAATTGCGCAAGACCATGGACAAACTGGGCATTAGCTTGGAGGAGCAAAAGCGCTTGAGCGGTGTGGCTGTAGATTTTGTAATGGACTCGGTAAGTGTGGCCACCTCATTCAAAGAAAAACTCGGTGAATTGGGCATCATTTTTTGCTCCATCAGCGAAGCAATCAAAGAACATCCCGACTTGATTAAAAAATACCTCGGCACCGTAGTTCCACGCACCGATAATTTTTATGCAGCGCTCAATTCTGCGGTATTCACCGACGGATCATTCTGCTACATCCCCAAAGGCGTGCGATGCCCGATGGAGCTCAGCACTTACTTCCGTATCAACGAAGGAGGCACAGGGCAATTTGAGCGCACCCTAGTTATTGCAGACGAAGGGAGCTATGTGAGTTATTTGGAAGGATGCACAGCACCTCAACGCGACGAGAACCAATTGCATGCGGCAGTGGTTGAGTTGATCGCTCTGGGCGATGCCGAAATCAAATACAGCACCGTACAAAATTGGTACCCCGGCGACAAAGACGGCAAAGGCGGTGTATTCAATTTCGTGACCAAACGCGGATTGTGCGACGGAGATCATTCCAAAATCAGTTGGACCCAGGTGGAGACGGGAAGCGCCGTGACCTGGAAATACCCATCGTGCATTTTGAAAGGCGATTATAGCGTGGGAGAATTTTACTCGGTAGCTGTGACCAATCACATGCAACAAGCAGACACCGGAACCAAAATGGTGCATTTGGGAAGACACACCAAGTCCACCATTATTTCCAAAGGCATCAGCGCTGGAAAGAGCCAGAACAGTTATCGCGGATTGGTGCAAATCAACAAGAGTGCAGAACAAGCCCGCAACTTCTCACAATGCGATTCATTGCTAATGACCGATCGCTGTGGTGCACACACCTTCCCGTACATCGAAGTCAAAAACAAAACCGCCAAAGTAGAGCACGAGGCCACGACGTCAAAAATTGGCGAAGACCAAATCTTCTACTGCTTGCAACGCGGACTCGACGAAGAACAAGCCATCAGCATGATCGTCAACGGCTATGCCAAAGAGGTATTGAACAAATTGCCCATGGAGTTTGCTGTTGAGGCACAAAAGCTATTGGCCATTTCATTGGAAGGAAGCGTAGGATAAACCAAATAGAAAATCACAGACATGTTACATATTAAAGGGCTAGAAGCCAAGATCGAAGACAAACAAATCCTCAACGGACTAACGCTGGACATCAAGCCCGGTGAGGTGCACGCCATCATGGGACCGAACGGTAGCGGAAAAAGCACATTGGCCAGCGTATTGGCAGGCCGCGAAGACTACGAAGTCACCGGAGGCGAAGTCCTATTCAACGGCAAGGACCTATTGGAAATGGCGCCAGAAGTGCGTTCCAGAGAAGGCTTGTTCTTAGCATTTCAATATCCTGTTGAAATTCCCGGCGTGAGCAACATGAACTTTTTGAAAGCCGCCGTTGCCGAAAAAAGAAAACACCTTGGTTTGGAGCCATTGAGTGCTAAAGACTTTTTGAAGTTGGTCAACGAGAAAT
>CANHSF010000029.1 GCA_947463065.1 Flavobacteriales bacterium
CCATCGATGACGCAGCCCATGGAGCGTTTCAAAAATGGCGTGCCACAGCCTCATGCTTGTTGCTGGTCCTTGAGTTTTTTTATTTCCTGTTTGAGCTCCGCTATTTGCTGCATCAATTCAGGCAATTTGATGAAACCGACATAGCTTTTTTTGTAGTCCATGATACCAAATGCAGGCGATCCCTGAACGATGGTATTGGGCTCGCGAATATCCTTGCCGATGCCGCTTTGTGCTGCAATTTTGGTCCCGTCCGCAATGGTCAAATGTCCAACGATACCCACCTGTCCGCCTATCATGCAATTCGCACCAATCTTGGTACTGCCTGCAATGCCGGTTTGTGCCGCGATCACCGTGTTTTCGCCAATTTCAACGTTGTGGGCCACTTGAATCAAGTTGTCCAATTTTACTCCTTTACGAATAATGGTGGATCCCAAGGTTGCGCGGTCAATGGCGGTATTGGCACCGACTTCAACATGGTCTTCTATGATGACATTACCGATTTGAGGAACTTTGCTGTAATTGTTTTCGCTATTGGGGGCAAAACCAAATCCATCGCCACCAATCACAACCCCGCTGTGCAGCGTGACATGGTTCCCGATGATGCAATCGGCGTAGACCCGAACACCCGCAAACATGACGCTTTGTGATCCCACTTTGGTGCCTTCACCCACAAATGAACCGCTGTAAATTTTACACCCATCACCAATAACCACTCCGTCGGCTAGATGCACCAATGGTCCGATATAGACTTCTTTTCCGATACTTGCTGTTGGGGCAATGATCGCGCTATCGTGAATACCGGGGCGCGGTTGTTTGAGTTGATTGTATGCTTCGAGCAGTTTCGAAAAACTTCCGTAGGCATCAGCCACACGCACCAAGGTCAAGGTTTCGGGCAAACTTTGCTCCGCAACAAACTCATGGGCCACAATGGCAATGGATGCGGCTGTCGAATAAATGTAGCCCGTATATTTTGGATTGGCCAAAAATGTTAGAGCGCCAGAGCGACCCTCTTCGATTTTGCACAAGGAGGAAACTTTTACATCTCCGTTGCCTTCCACGGTGCCGCCAAGCAATTCGGCGATTTGATGTGCTGAAAATTCCATTTCGGATATCGTTTTTTGCGGTGGTGAAATTGAGTCAAAATATACGGACTGCCAAATGTAAATTCGAAATGACGCCATTCACTTCAAGTATCAATGCCGAGGAAAAAACCCTCCAACGGTGATTATGACAAGCGGACTTGAGCGCCCAACTGCCGCAAATCGGTAAAAAAATCGGGATAGGACTTGTTGATGCACTCTGCTCCTCGAACGACCAATTTATCGCCCGCCAAAGCAATGACACTCATGGCCATGGCTATGCGGTGGTCGTTGTGGCTTTGTACCACGGCTTGTCGAATAGCTCCTGGATAAATTTTCATTTCGTTGTCACGAACAACGATGCGCACGCCCACTTTTCCGCATTCCTCTTGCAGGCTCTTGGCGCGATTGCTCTCTTTGTTGATCAAACGATTGGCCCCTTGTATCGTCGAAACGCCATTGGCAAAAGCGGCCAACGCCACCAATGGAGGAAAAAGATCGGGGCAATGCTCGGCATCAAATTCGAAAGCTTGAATGTCGGTTCGCTTTAAAAAATACCCTTGTTTCTTTTTCTGCACTTTGACACCTGCCAACTCCAAGGCTTGAAGAATGGCACTATCTGCCTGCGGAATCTGCTGATCCAAATGTCCAATCCAAACCCCTTGATCCGCCGTAAGCGCAGCAGCTACCAGCAAAAATGCAGCCCCGCTCCAATCGCCTGGCACCACTGTGTGAACGGGTTGGTAGGCCTGCTTGTTGGCAACATCAAAATGCACATAATCCTGATGCCGAATTTCCACCCCAAACATCTTCGCTACCGCTATGGTCATGTCGATATAGGGCAAACTTTTGGCATGGACGACTTCGACCTTGGAAGCCTTGTTCGCTTTGGGCAAGGCCAGCAGTAATCCTGTGAGAAACTGCGATGAAACGGATCCGTCGACTCGCACTGCACCACCCTGTATTGGGCCTTTGATGGTCAATGGCAATCGTCCGTCGGTCAATGCACATGATGCTCCCAGTTGATGCAAAGCTTCTTCCAACGCATGGAAGGGACGCTGCAGCAAAGTGCCATGCCCCGTGACCTTGATGGAGTGATTGGAGAGTGCTGCAATTGCACTGAACATCCGGGCCCCCAATCCTGATTCACCACTATCGAGCAATGCTTTGGGATTGCGAATACCTGAGGCAAAATTGTTGGGATAGCCACCTTGAATATGGATGGTACTTCCCTTGCGCTCGACCAAAGCTCCAAGACTGATGGCCATTTGCAAAGCACTGCGACAATCATCACTATCCGGATAATACGACAACACGGAAGTTCCTTTGGCGAGAAGTGCGCATGCCACCATACGTTGTGCGATGCTTTTGCTGCCCGGGGCGAGCACCTCTCCATGAAGTTCGGATGGATAGACCTCCGCTTTCATTTTTTGGCCTTATAAATCGTTGCGATGCCTCCTGCCAATGGCCGACGGCTGCAATTCGTGTAACCACAACGTGCTAGGATGTCGAGAAAATCTTGACCCTCAGGAAACGCTTGCACGCTCTCGGGCAAATACGCATAAGCGCGGTGATCTTTGGAGATGATGCGCCCAATGGTAGGCATAATCCATTTGAAATAGAAGCCGAACAACTGCTTCATCGGGAATTTTTTGGGTTTGGAAAACTCCAATACGATGAGTGTTCCATCCTTGCGCAACACCCGACACATATCGCTCAAACCCTTTTGAAGATCCTGAAAATTGCGCACCCCAAATGCCACCATGATCCCGTCAAAGGACTGATCTTCGAAAGGCAACTGCTCCGAATCACCCAGGCGAAGTTCAATTTTATCTTGCCACCCTTTGGCTGCTATTTTCTCTCGCCCCTTGGCCAACATCCCTTCCGAAATGTCGACGCCGATGATTTTGTCGGACACCAGATTCATGCGCACCGCTTCCAATGCGAAGTCGGCTGTACCTGTGGCCACGTCCAATACGCGGGCAGGCTGCTCTTCGCGCAGCATACGGATGGCCTTTTTGCGCCAAATTTTATCGATGCCAAGAGAGAAGAAATGATTGAGGAAATCATAGCTGTGTGCTATGTTGTTGAACATTTCGGCTACCTGTTCTTTTTTGCCTCTTTCTTCGGTGTACGGTACTACGGGTTTCAATAGATCAAATATGTATTAGTCGACGGTAAGCTTAGAAACAGCTTCGAGGTGAAGTTGTTTTTTGTCGATCGGAACTACGCCAACTTTTTCGCAAACCAAGCCGCCTGCGAGATTGGAAAGCCCCGCCATGAATGCGGGATCACCACCGGCCGCAAGCACAAGAGAAGCCACTGCAATCACAGTATCTCCTGCCCCACTCACATCCATGATTTCGCGCTGATGGGCAGGAATTCTTACGTGCTCGCCACCGCGATGCACCGCTACACCCAACTCAGAGAGCGTCACCATGGTCATGGTGTTGTTCAGTTGCTGCGTCAATTGATCGATAGCCGCCGCAAGTGCTGCTTCGTCGTTTTTGTCAAAGTCAATTTGCAAACCTTCGCGCAACTCCTTCAAATTGGGCTTAAACAAGGTGCATCCTTTGTAGGCGAAAAAATTGTCCTTCTTGGGATCAACAGTAGTTGGAATACCTCGTTTGGTCGCTTCCTCCTGCACCTTACGAATAACATCAGCAGTCAGTACTCCCTTGTTGTAATCCTCGAAAATGATGACATCCACTTTTTGACGATCGAGTATATTTTGGATGCAGTCCAACAAATGCGTTTGATCGGTAGCCGAAAGGGGCGTCGTCATTTCTTCATCGACACGGATCAAATGATGTCCCTGCGAAATAACCCGGGTTTTGACGGTGGTCATGCGCGACGGAGAGTCGATGATGCCCTCGGTCGAAAATCCATTTTCTTTGAGCGTGGTGCGAAAAATGTCGCCCTTTGAGCCGTCGCCCACAACAGAGCAAATGATGGCCTTGGCTCCCATGCTTTTGACATTGAGCGCCACATTGGCTGCACCGCCCAGGCGATTTTCCTTTTTGTTGACTTGAACCACCGGAACTGGAGCTTCGGGAGAAATCCGTTCCACTTTGCCCCAATAATAGGCATCGATCATCACATCGCCGATCACCAAAACGGTAAGTTGATTGAATGCGTTGAATAATTGATCCAGTTGATCCTTTTTCATGCTTGTAACTAGTGCAGTTGTGCTAGAGCTTTTTTAATTCGTTGCAATGCCTCGCGCAAAACATCTTCCGATGCCGCATACGAAATACGAATGCAATTGGCATCGCCAAAAGCATCGCCAGTCACCACAGCCACCAACTCTTTGCGCAACATATATTGGCAGAGATCGGTTGCGTTATGAATGACCTCTTGGCCATCCGTTTTGCCGAAATAATGCGAAACATCAGGGAAGAAATAAAATGCTCCTTCGGGCAAATTGATTTTCAATCCGGGTATTTCCAACAACAGCGAATGGACCAAATCGCGGCGTTTGCGGAAGACGGCGATCATGTCTTCAACCACTTTGGGGTCTGCGCTCACCGCCTCTTTTGCAGCCATTTGGGCAATGGTATTGGCTCCGCTGGTAATTTGCCCTTGCATTTTGGTGCATGCATCGGCAATCCATTTTGGTGCACCGATGTATCCGATGCGCCAACCCGTCATGGCAAAGGCCTTGGACACTCCATTCACCGTAATGGTGCGCTCCCACATACCGGGAACCGCAGCCATGCTGGCTGATCGCCCACTGAAATTGATCAGTTCATAAATCTCATCGCTGATGACATACAGATTTTCCTTTTTCAAAATGATATCTGCAAAGGCCTTCAATTCGTCGCTGCTGTAAACCGAACCCGTGGGATTGCAGGGAGAACTGTAGATGATCAATTTCGTTTTCTCGTTGATTGCTTCGGAAAGTTGTTGGGGAGTGATTTTAAAATCATTATCCACCGTGGCATTGATGAGCACAGGGACACCACCCACCATTTTGACCAACTCAGCGTAACTCACCCAGAAAGGACTTGGCATGATGACCTCATCTCCGGGATCAACCAAGGCATAAATGGCATTGGCAATGGCTTGCTTGGCACCAGTAGAAATGACTATCTCCTCTGCTGTGTAATCCAATCCATTGTCGCGCTGGAACTTCTGAGCAATGGCTTTGCGCACATCCAAAAAGCCATTCACCGGCGGATAATGCGTGATGTTCTTGTCCAATGCATCAATGGCTGCGCGCTTGATAAATTCCGGTGTATCGAAATCCGGCTCGCCCAGCGACAAACTGACAATATCTAAGCCCTGCTGGGCCATTTCGCGGCTCAACCGTGCCATAGCCAAGGTAGCCGATTCATTGATGCTTTCGAGAAGCTGAGAAACCTTTGCGGTTTTTTTTTGTGTTGTTGATTCCATTGCAAATACGTTGAGCAAAGGTTCATTGCCCTTGCATCGCACGAAGCAGCGAAATTACCACAATGCGCGGTAGCACGCGCAAAAAAACAAGATTATTTGGTGTTTTTCGAACCCCTCGAAAACGGCATCAAAGCCATGGTTTGTCGGTGCGATGCACCACGCCTTTGAACATGGCTACCCGTTCGTTTCGTTGATTTTTGATGTAAATCAAGTAGATGCCCGTTCGGGTTGTCAAACTCACTTCTTGCACTTCTGTTTCAAGGGTATCGCCTGCTTGCACTGGCTTGAGATGAGAGATGCTTGTTTCAACACTTACCGCCTTGGTGCCGTGGGCATTGGATGCAAATGCGAGAGCGCTATCGGCAAGCGCATAGGTAATGCTACCGTGGGCAATGGCAAATCCGTTGAGCATTTCGGGGCGGACCATCAGCCGCAAGACCGAGTTGCCTGGGGCGTCGATCACGCGCTCAATCCCCAACCACTGAGACATTAGGTCGTTGTTGTACATCAAATCAACAATTTGGCGAGCGATATCTGGAGTGGACATGGAATAAAAATATGGGTTATGAAGCGGGCGCCGCCAGGCGCCCGCAAAGTCGTATGCTCAATGGTTTACCATTTATTTGCGCACGTGCAGATTGGAATTGGAGTGGCTGTATAGGAAATAAACCGCAATCCCTATGGCTCCCCAAATCAAGAATGCGATCCAAGTCTCGTGGCGTACCTGTGTCATCAAGAATACATTGAACAAAATACCCAACGTGGCCACCAAGGGCAATGCAGGTGTTTTGTACGGACGTTCCAATTGAGGCTCCTTGATGCGCAGCAACCATACTGCAGCACAAACCATGGCAAATGCCAACAAAGTACCCATGCTGCACATTTCGGAAACTTTGTTGATCGGTGTAGTAGCAGCAACAACGGCTATGATGGCTCCCACCAAAATTGTTGATTTGTAAGGTGTTTTAAATGTTGGATGGATACTCGCGAAAAGCCCTCGGGGCAACAAACCGTCCTTGGCCATTCCCAAAAATATGCGGGTTTGACCCAGCATCATCACCAGCATCACCGATGTTAGACCAGCCGTCGCAGCAATCACGATGAGAAACACCGCCCAAGTCACTCCCACGCCTTCAAATGCTGATGCCACAGGGGCCTTGAGGTCCAATTGATCAAAAGGCACCATACCGGTGAGCACCAATGAAACCAATATGTACAAAATGGTGCAAATGACCAAAGAAGCCACAATGGCAAAAGGAACATCCTTCTTGGGATTCACCGCCTCCCCTGCTTGGGTAGAGACAGCATCGAAGCCGATATACGCAAAAAACACTATGGTGGCCGCCGTTACCACACCGGACCAACCCATGTCGTGGAAGACCCCAAGGCTATCGGTGTACGATTGTGGAATAAACGGATCCCAGTTGGCCGTATCCACATAACAAGCACCAGCAATGATTACAAACAACACCACCGCAATTTTGATCACTACAATAATGTTGTTGGTACTGGCCGCCTCTTTGATTCCTTTAACCAAAATTGCTGTTACAAGGATTGTAATGCAAATGGCGGGTAGATTAAATGCCATTACCGGACCTTCAACACCAAGTTTTGTCGCTGCTGTCCAAGGGTCATTGGTGAGGGTAATGGGCAGGTGTACACCAAACAAATGGAGCAACTTCTCAAAATATCCGCTCCAAGCCACCGCCACAGTTGTAGCCCCCATCATGTACTCCAAAATCAAATTCCACCCAATAAACCACGCAAAAAACTCACCGACAGTACCGTAGGCGTACGAATAGGCCGAGCCTTCCACCGGCAATACCGACGCAAACTCCGCATAACACAAGGACGCAAATGTGCACCCAATGCCAGCAATGATAAACGATATGGCCAAGGCCGGACCGGCGTAGTCGTGCGCAGCGATACCGGTGAGGGTGAAGATTCCTCCCCCGATTATTGCTCCAATCCCCAACGAGGTGAGCCCCCATTTCTTGAGCACACGGTTGAGTTCGTTCTTTTTCATATCAGCCTCAAATGCACTGATCGGTTTTTTGCGCATGATACTATTCATGGTTCTGCCTTTTTGATTCGGTTTGTAATTATTGTATTTCGCAAGTATAGTTCATGTGTACCATTTTTCCACAAATTTTTGGCTCGCCTCCTCCAATTGCGCTATGAATTTCGGCTGCCCATCGCCCAATTGGTGGTATTCTTTTCAAATAACTCCCGATTCGCAAGTGCCTCGCTTTGGTTCGGCATGCATTCCAAAGAGTGAATGGCATTCATTCTTCTTCACACTCATCAATAAAGCACCACGGCCAAGCACAAAGCACCCCTTTCTGTGAACTAAATGGGAAAGCCATTGTTTTTTACCATTACGCTCTTATGCGAAACACCATCATATGACTTCTCAGGCCCCTAATCTGCGCATCTCAATCGATGAAATGGGCGATGAACACGTAATGACATCCGTTGCCACTCCTTTGCGACCCGATGCATTCGAAAAATCCGACGAACAAAAAATCGAAGAAATCAGCGAGAAATTTCGCGATATCATGGGGATTTTAGGCCTCGACCTTACAGACGACAGCCTGAGCGGAACACCGCACCGCGTTGCCAAAATGTATGTCACTGAAATTTTTTCTGGCCTCCATCCAGATCGCAAACCGGATGTCAAATTGTTTGACAACAAATACCAGTACGATGGTCTATTGATCGAGAAAAACATCAGTTTCTACAGCAACTGCGAACATCACTTTGTACCAATCATTGGCAAAGCGCATGTGGCTTACAAAAGCAATGGAAAGGTCATTGGTCTGTCCAAACTCAATCGCATCGTTCGCTATTATGCTGCGCGACCCACGGTACAAGAGCGCTTGACCATGCAAATTGCCGAAGAGCTCAAATCCATTTTGGAAACCGACGACGTGGCCGTATACATCGACGCTGTGCACCTGTGTGTATCCAGCCGAGGCATCAAAGACACTTCTTCGTCTACAGTTACCTCGCATTATTCGGGCATTTTCGCCGAAAGCGATGCGAAAAACGAATTTTTACAAAGCATTCAACATTAAGACCATGGGAATTTATGCCATTGCAGGCGGAACCAAAGGAATTGGCGCAGCCATCGCGCTGCAACTGCTTAAAGACGGACATCAAGTGATTGTATTGGCCAAAGAACCTCCTGTGCAACCCGAATTGCAGCATGCGCAATTTATCGCTTGGGATGCGACATCGGCTCAAGTTCCTGTCCTTGATGCGAGTGTTTTGCACGGCGCGGTATATTGCCCTGGGACCATTCGGCTCAAGCCCTTCCATCGCATCACAGCGGCAGAATATGATGAGGATTGGAAAATCAATGCGTTGGGTGCTGCCCTTTTTTTACAAGCCACACACAAAGCGCTGGTTGCCGCGGGGAACAGTGCCGCAGTATTGTTTTCGACGGTGGCTGTGCAACAAGGCATGGCTTTTCATGCCAGTATCGCAATGGCCAAAGGCGCAGTTGAAGGATTGACCCGAAGTATCGCGGCAGAATGGGCACCCCATGTGCGCGTCAACGCTATCGCGCCTTCATTAACTCAAACCCCGTTGGCTGAGAAACTCTTGTCTAGCCCTGAAAAAATTGAAGCTGGTAACAAACGCCATCCGCTTGGACGCGTTGGTCAACCCCACGATTTGGCTGCTCTGGCGTGTTTCTTACTCTCGGATCAAAGCACTTGGATCACCGGTCAAGTCATCGGTGTGGATGGTGGACTAGGACATTTGCGGGTATAATCACCCTAGCGGCGTGAGCACCGAGGCGCAGCCTATCCCTTCTTTTTACCCGGGCACTTCTTACACCTTTTTCCGTGCTTGAAACTCTTGCAGCAATTTTTCTTCTTGTCCATGCCGCAAGCCGTCATAGGACAGAGCCCACAGCCTGTGTTTTTGCTCATCGCAGGCGTGCTCAATTTTAGTGATGCGGACAAATTCATGGTTACAAAATTAACCGCAGCCATCGGCCCAGCACTACCTCAAAAAAGGTATAATGATAGTCCCCGAGACCGACTGCTCCATGGCGCTGCCCATTGGAAATAACGCGTCATCCCCTTCGCCGCGGAAACACAGGGAACAGCTGATCTAAAACGAGTAGTTGATTTCGCCTCCCTGCCAATCGGTGATACAACCGATGAGCACCAAAAGAAACACCGTGAGTTCGAAGGCGAACAACACCAAAAACAAAAAGATGCGATACAGAAAACCCCATGTGGTATAGCCCTTTGCAAATGCATTGGTGTTGACAAAAATCAAATAAATGAGGAAAAAAAACGGCGGTAATTCAGACATGAAAGCAGCGAACCACTCGGGTAGGCCCAATAAATCCAAAAATCCAATCAGAATATACAATACAATGATCAAGAAGATGCCCAAAAGGAACATGCCACTGATGATGGCGTGTTCGCTGTAATTGAGTTTTTGTTTTCGGAACAACAACCAACTGTTGAATGCCAAAACGGGAACGGTTAGAAAGATGAACAATTTGCCGTACGATTTAAAGACCTCATTGATTCGTGCGCCGGCTTCATTTACCTCCAATTGATACATTTTACTGGGATCAACGCGCATCGCTACGATGTTGTAATAATGGGTGAGCACCACAGACAAACCCAATAAAATCAACACAAAATAAAAGATGTTGTAATAATTTACCCGCTTTCCGGCAATGTAATCGAGGGCTGCCTTTCCAGGTCGCCGCAAGGCTTCTTTTGCAGTAAACAACATGCCCCGTTCAATATGCATCACGCCATGCAACACGTCGTGCATCACAAAATGCTTGAGCGAGATACGATGGGTATCGGCCTTTTGTCCACACCCTGAACAATATTTGCCCGACAAAGATTTGCCGCAATTCAAGCAATTGGAATCTGCCATATCAAGGAGAATAGGATCTGTCGGTGAAGATATTCCAATCTCCTCAACATCAAACGCACCCTCGGCATTTTATGCTAACCTCTTGGGGCAATTTCATTGTGTTTTTCGAAGCTTTCGCTTCATGTTCCGCTGGTATTGCCTTTGCCATTTTTTCAGTTTCGAATCAAGGTCATTTACCATCGTAGCACTCAACAATGCGCGCTGTTTGGCTTCGGACCTGAAATAGGCACTGCAATGGATCGTCTGCTTTTGTTCGAGCTCCAACCAATCCACGCCTTCGTTGATCTCCAAATCGCACCGCGCAATTGGTATGATGTAAAATGGCAAAATGGGAATGAAATATGGAAGAATCAACAAATTTGCGCCCAACAGAACGACATTCATGCCCGTCAACCAATAGCTGCGTCGCAGGGGAGCGTAATCTGGATTTCCCCATTTGAGATTCACCGCATCGGGTTTCGGCTCCTCTGACCGAAGAAATTTCAACGATCGTTCATTCGAATTGTATTGCTCTATCAAGCTGTCCAAGGCTGAAGCAAAATGCGACCGTGCAAGTTCGTCGCAGCTCGAAGGCCACTCCACATGCAACCAAAGGGTATCGCGAGGCACATCCTCAGCGCTCGAGGCCGCCCGTGCTGGCGCGATGGCAGCCAACGCAAACATGCATGCTAAAACAATCGATAAAAAGCGAAGATGGGTCATACCATTTTTTTATTGAGACATTCAGAAATCCATGTACGTTGATGGCACGACAAGAAAAAAATGCGTATTAATTTCAAGTCCATGCGCAAATTTCAGTGCGTTCACTCCCCGCGCAATGGTGCATCAGCAAGGAATTGCAACCTATCATTCTGCGCGCCAAACCAGTTCCGATACCACAGGATGATGATCGGTGAGCTTCGATGGAAGTGTTTGGTAAGCCGTTGCCCGCATGTTATCGGAATGCATGATGTAGTCGATCCGGAAAGAAGGAAACACGCCGATATACGTATTGCCTATGCCTGTTCCGGCCTCTACGAATGAATCGTTGAGCAAATCGGTCAAGGTTTCGTAGGTATAGGATACGGGTGGATCATTGAAATCGCCACAAAGAATTACTGGATAAGGACAATCCCGGATGCTTGCAGCGACGCGTTCGACTTGTTCTTCGCGCTTATCGAAGGCCAACATCAGCCGCTTCGCTATTCGTTTTCCACCCGACTCGATCTCTTCTTGTTGGCTATTGCCGTCCATGAGCGCATAATCTTCAGGCTGAAAACGGATGCTTTGAAAATGCGCATTGTACACCCGAACGGTATCGCCATGGGCTTTGATATCCGCGTAAATACAAAAATTATTGACATCGCTTGTAAAGGGCACATACCCCTTTTTGATGATGGGATACTTTGAAAAAATAGCAACCCCAAAATATTGATCGCCTTTGATGGCATGGGTATATCGTTCGTGATGAAACTTGGTGGGTAATAGCTCCAACAAACTGTCCTTGGTGGTAAAATAATTCTTGCGCTCGGTATGATAAAACTCCTGAAAACAATACACATCTGCCTCTTGCTTGCGAATGATTTCAAACATCTCATTGCGCTTTTTGTAGCGATTGGATTTGTCGTAAAGATTAAACAAATGCACGTTCCAGGTCATCACCTTCAAACCCTTCTCTTGAGCTGTCGCCGCATCGGGATTGGAATACTGGAAGAAGTCCATGAAGTGTCCCATACCAAGAACCAAGGCAATCAAACTGTACCAAATGAATTTTCGCTTTTTAAAAAACCAATAAAAGACCAAGAGCAGATTGGCCAAAAACAAAAACGGATAAGCCAAACCAAAAAGCGCCAAATAACCCATTGTACTGGGCGAAACATGGCTAGACAAATACGCCAAAACCAGTCCAACAACTGCGGCGGCGTTGAGCAAAAGCACAAACCAATTGGTCCATGATTTTCGTTTTGGCTTGTCCACTCCTTCTGCCATTGATCACTTTTGTGCTTGTTGAAACAAAAAGTCCTTCTCGTCTTTGGTCAATGAATCATATCCGCTTCGGCTAATCTTATCGAGAATGATATCCATGCGTGCCTGTCGCGCTTTGCGCTCGGTATTGAACTGCTCATCGCTTTTGGGTCGACCTTGTTTATGGGTGACTTTCAACTTGCTTTTGGACCAAGGCGCTTTCCACTTTTCCCAAGGCATTGTCGCACCACCCATCAACATTCTGGCATAAATAAAACCGGTTATTGCACCTCCCAAATGACCGACATGACCGCCACTGTTCAGGCCATCTTTTATGCTAAATAGATCTACGCATACCATGATCAAGGCCAACCACCTCAACTCCATTCGGATGATGCCAAACAAATGAATTGGCTGCAGTGGCCTCAACACGGCAGAAGCTACCACAATGCCCATAACAGCAGCAGATGCGCCGACCACGCTGTGTGCAATGGGGCCGTTGCGAAAGATGGCAAAGAAAAGCAGAAACAAAAGATATCCTCCAAGACCGGCTGCTAAATAAAGTGTTGTTAAACGACGAACCGATTGCATTTGCAAAAAAAACTGCCCCATAAAAAACAGCGCAAGCATATTGAACAAGATATGCCCTACACTGGCGTGGGTAAACATGTGCGTAACGATGGTCCATGGGCGCTTGAGCAATAACCAAAGCGAATCCGACGCGGCAAGCCAAGGAGTCAGGCGAAGGCCGATCAACTCCACAACATTGACTACCACAAAAACAGCAACATTGATGGCAATCAGCTCATTCAATCGTTGGCCTTTGATATAAGTCGTATAAAACGTATTCATAACAGGTTTCTAAATTAAACCATTGCCGATGCTCACAAGAACAATTTCCCCCGCTTTCTCCACACCAGAACGATGATTAATCCAGTCAACAACCCTCCCAAATGTGCAAAATGCGCCACATTGTCACTTGCGGAGTTGCTCAGCCCCGCAAAGACTTCAACCACAGCAAAAATTGTAATCAAGTATTTCGCTTTGACTGGAAAGGGAAAGAACAACAAATAAATCTCTGCATTGGGAAACATAACAGCAAACGCGATCATGATTCCAAACAAACCGCCTGAGGCCCCTACCATGGGGGTATTGAGGACTTCTAAAATACGCTGCAACATGGGCAGATCGGGGTGATTGCTCGCTATGCGCATTTCTTTCCCTTGTTCCAACAGTGTCGCAAAATTTTCGGGTTGAACGTATTGTGCCAATTGATGGATCTCGACAGCCGTCCAACACTGGTGCAAGACAACAGCACCCAATCCACACACCAAAAAGTAATTCAAAAACTTGCGTGCACCCCAATAGTACTCGACTTGACCACCAAAAAACAGCACACCCATCATATTAAAAAACAAATGGAATACATTGGCATGCATGAACATGTAAGTGACCAATTGCCAAGGTCTAAAATCGCCAGACTGATAATAATAGCACGCTAAATGGGGCTCCAATAATGGAAAAACGGATGTAACCAATAGCATCAGCGCGCACAGGATAATGATGTTCTTGGTGACGATGGGCAAACTATTCCAGATATTCATGAGCGAAAATGTTGTTCTAGTTGGATAAGTGAAATATTGTAAATCGTATTCCTTTGTTGATTGATCACGAAAGGCATATCGCATTGGTACAAGTTTTTGATCAACTCCTTCATTTCAGGAACCGTCAGCATTTGTCCGTGCTTAATTCCAAAGGCCCTGGCCATAGCCCACGCCACCTGTTCATGCGGCGGATATGCGCTGGTGGAAGCCTCATTTTTTAGCAATTCCACAAAGGACTCCATCACATGCTGCACGTTTGCTGTTACGGCATCAGCAGGAACGCCTGAAACAGCTATTTGTGATCCATTGGTTTGGCCGAATTGAAAACCCAACACCATCAGCTCTTCCCTATGGCTTTGCAAAAGCGCCATATCGGCCGGTTGCAATTCAACCATTTCCTCAAACAACAGTTGTTGCGATAATCCTTTGCCTTGGTGGATTTGGCGGAGGTATTTTTCAAACAACACCCGTTGATGCGCGCGCTGTTGGTCCACCACTGCCAAGCCCGCATTGTTTTGAAACAAAATATACTTGCGGTGCAACTGATACGGCTGTACATCTGGATCGTCTTGGTTCCAATCGAGTTGGGTTTGAATCAAATCGGCAGATGCCGGAATGTGATTTTTGATCTCCAAAACATTCTTCCAGTCGTGTGTTGCTTCGCGCTCCTTGAACCACGCATTGATCGGATTTTCGCGTTGAGGTTTCGACTCGAAAGGATTGTATTCTGGATTGACTTTCACCTGAGGCACGCGGACCTCTTGGTTGGTGCGCACTGGTCCATTGTAAATGGCCGTCTCTTGCTCAAAATCTAGGCTGGGCGAAAGACTAAACTTACCTATGGCTCTGCGCACAGCGGCATGCAAAATGGCATACACCGATCGCTCGTCTTGAAATTTGATCTCGGTTTTTGTGGGGTGAATATTGATGTCGATTTGCGCCGGATCGATTTCCAAAAAGATTACATAAAACGGAAACACTCCTTGGGGAATCAAATCCTGAAACGCTGTCATCACCGCATGGTGAAGATAACTGTTGCGAATAAACCGCTGATTGACAAAGAAAAACTGCTCACCCCGTGTTTTCTTGGCCGAATCCGGCTTGCCGATGAACCCATTGACCTGTACAATATCGGTGTGCTCCTCCACTGGCACCAATCGTTCATTATACCGCGATCCGAACAAATGCACAATCCGCTGGCGGTAGTTGGTTTTGGGTAAGCTATAAATCTCTGCTCCGTTGTGGTGCAAGGCGAATTCGATCTCAGGATGGGTGAGCACAATGCGCTGAAACTCGTCGATAATATGTTTGAGTTCTATGCTATCGCTCTTGAGGAAATACCGACGTGCTGGCACATTAAAAAACAGATTTTTGACCATGAAGGTGCTTCCTTCGGAACATGCCTCCGGTTGCTGAGACTTGATTTTGCTGCCTTCAATAACAATGGCCGTCCCCAAGGCAGCTCCTTTTTGTTTGGTGCGCAATTCGACTTGTGCTACCGCTGCTATACTTGACAGCGCCTCGCCGCGAAATCCTTTGGTCATGACGGTAAACAGGTCGTCAATTTTTTTGATCTTCGATGTGGCATGGCGCTCAAAACTCATGCGCGCATCGGTGTCGCTCATGCCCTTGCCGTTGTCGCTCACCTGTATCAGTGTTTTGCCAGCGTCCTTAACTACCAGTTGAATGGAAGTAGCACCTGCATCGATGGCATTTTCCATCAATTCTTTGACAGCGGAAGCAGGTCGCTGAACAACTTCACCTGCTGCGATTTGGTTGGCCACTGCATCGGGCAATAATTGAATAATGTCGGGCATAATCGTCTAACGCAAATTGGCTCCGAGAACTACAGATACTCTGCATGGGCAAAGTGTACATTTTTTTCGTACCAGCCAAATCCTTTGAATTCGCGTTGCGCGAAGGTGGGTCATTTTCGGCGAAAATACAAATGCATTATGCCCAATTTGCTGCTTCTTCGAGCACCTCTTCGGGCACCCCTTTGAGCGCAAGGACTTTGCGCATTACCGCCTCGAGCACCACATCTGGACAAGAAGCACCGCTGGTGACCACCACCCGCAGAGGGCCCTGTGGCAACCAATCCGCGGTATGCAGCAAATCCTTTTGGCCATAACGGCAATGGCGAATCTCGCTCGCAGACAACATCTCCGACTCGTCGGCAATGAAGTATGTGGGCATCGCTTCTTCGAGGATTGTTGCAATCTGACTGGTATTGCTGCTGTTATATCCTCCCACCACCAGCGCCAAATCTGCTCCAAAATCACGCGCCGCCAAGGTGGCAGTTTGATTGTCGTTGGTGGCATAACACAGAGTATCTCTTGTGTCAATGAATCGCGACTCATCGGAAAAATGCGCCGTGATGATGGTTTTGAGATAATCGGCAATCGCCTGTGTTTCGGTGGCCAACATCGTGGTTTGATTCACTACGCCGATGCGTTGGAGATCGCGCGTTGGATCAAAATTATCGGAAAACTTGCCGTGGAATGCTTGGGCAAAACCGGCTGCAGGATATTCTCCGCGAATGAATCCCGCCAAACGCTGTGCTTCCTCCAAATCGCGAATGATAATCGAAGGAGCGTTGGCTTGACTATGGCTGAACGTGGCCCTGGTCTCTTCGTGTTTGTGTTTGCCGTGAATCACAATGGTGTAACCCGATTGACCGATTTCGGCCGAACGCTTCCACACCTTTTCCACAAATGGACAAGTCGTATCGTATGTTTCCAAATCCACGCCCTTTTGGCTCAGCATTTGGGCGATTTCGACCGTTGTGCCAAATGCAGGCGTAATCACCACATCGCCCGGCAAAATCGTATCCCACGGGATCAATTGCTGCCCATCGGTAGAAAGAATAAACTGTATGCCCATGCGCTGCAAATCTTCATTGACCGCCGGATTATGGATCATTTCGCTCAACAGAAACAGACGCTTCCCCGGGTTTTCTGCAATGGCACGGTAACTCACCTCAATTGCATTCTCAACTCCATAACAAAATCCAAAATGGCGTGGCAAGACAAATGTCACTTCGCCAGCTGTCAACGCCAAAGGGGCAAAATCCTTTTTTCGTGGATCCTGCATTTTCCGCCTTTCTTTGATCGCCCCTATGAGCGGCGAACGATAGTATGTTGGGATGTCAAATTTTTTCATGCGGGAGGATATGATGTTGGGTCAAGAGCGCTTTCATGATTGTTTTGAACTAAGCAAACAACAACAACAATTGTTCAAAACGTCTTAGTCCCATGCTCGATAAGCCTCTGGGATTGGTCATTTGCCTTTGCCCAGTGTTTTCTCGGCGTATTTCTTCAATTCGTTTTTGCGTGCGGCTTTAAAAAGTGGCCTCAAATGCCGGCTTTTGCTGAGTGATTTGCTTTGGCTGGCTACCTGAACCACAGCTTGAAAACCGGCGGCATATGCATCCACTTGTTCAATGGACTTGTCTTTGCTCAAATGCGCCAAGGCCATTCCGTGGATGAAGGTATCTAAAAGTTCGGGGTGCTGCTCCAAAAAAGGCAATTTCGCTGTTTCAATTGCAATGGTATAATCAGGAGTGCCGCTCAACCACTTCAAAACAAAAACATTGGCTTCACTGCGCTTGGACAAATCGATATTGAGCGGTGCTGAGCACAACCAGCGAAGGGTTTTTTTGACCAATTCGGCATCCTTGCGGTAGTCCTCTGCGGTCTGCCAATTGAATTCTTGGGGCAATTCGGGGCATTTGAGCTGGGCTTGGCTCGTGCTAAAGGCAAAGAGCAATCCCATTGTGGCAATGCACCGCAAGAGCATTTTTATCATGACAGAATGGTGTGTTGTTCGTTAAAAGCGATACCGAATGTACGCAATTCCTCTAGTATCGGCACATAAATCTCAGGATACACTGGCAATGTTACACCGCTGAGCTTCAACTCGCCACGCAATATTTTTTTAGCTGCAATTGCAATAGGAAGCCCCACGGTTTTGCTCATAGCAGTGTATATGGGGTCATCGCCCAAGGTGATCAGCGATGAACACAATTCCTGACGAACACCATCCTTTTTATACCTGAAGCGATGCCACATTACAATCATATCCTTGTCGTCCGAAGCCAATTTCCAGCAGGCCTCAATGCGTTTTTGGAGCATCATGGCAGGGGTTCCTTTGTCCAAACCAAGGGGTATTTCCTCCAATAACCCGAGCCAAATGAGCTTGTCATACACCACTTGGTCGTTGCAAAAGCGCAGCAATTGCTGTTCGGCCGTGCCATACCCGCCAGAAGGAAGAAACGACATGGTCAATTGGCGCCAAGTCAGCTGATCGGGCGATAGAATCTCGAAACTATCATCTGTCAGTCCAAGGGCAATGAGCGCGTCCCAAGCCTTGCAAAAGCCACCGCGCCGTAGCGTTCCGCGATACAGGGTTGGGATCTGTTCCAGTCCATAAATCTTCATGTACTTCAGAGAATCCCTGTTGGCATACCCATCGAAGTGGCCAAAGCCTTGTATTTCCACCGGTGTGATTTCCTTGAAAAGACGTTGGTAAGGAATGTACTTCATGGCACCGGATTCTTGGTATCGAGCGGTTCCGCCATAACCAGCCAATACCACATTGCGTGGATTCCAAGTAACTTTATAGTTCCACGGGTTGTTATCGCATTCGGGAGCCACCAAACCGCCAGTAAAGCTTTCAAAGCTCTCCAACTCGGCTCCCTCGGCCAATAGGCGATGAATGATCTCCATGGCACTCATGTGATCGATTCCTGGATCCACCCCCATTTCATTGAGCAAAACGATGCCCTTGGCTTTGGCAGCTTGGTCCAAAGACCACATTTCGTCGGGTATATAACTGGGTGTAATGACATTTTTTCCCAATTCCAAGCAATCCTGAGCGACAGGCATGTGCATGGTGGCGGGCAACATGGAGATGACCAAGTCCGATTGAGCAATTTCTTTGCGGCGTTGCTCGTGGCTTTGTCCATCCAAGAGAAAAGCATCGCCAAAAGTCTCATATCCAGCCAATTTCTGCTGTGCATTTGCCAAGTCCACATCACCAACACGGACATGCCACCCTTCGTGACCTGCATTTTGTAGCAAATATTGAATCAGATTCGAGCTGCTGCGGCCAGCTCCGATGATTAGAATTTTTTTGGATGAACTCATAGATGGGCCAAAAGTAATTGGAAATCGTCGATCTCGAACTCCCACTTCAGGGGTTGGAAACTGCCCAATGCACAATGCTGCCGATTGCGTTCAAATTACGGTCACCCCATCGGTTAAAAAAAAATCGGCCTTATTGATAATCAATGTATTTTAGCCCGCTCAATGAGGAACGTACCAAAAATGCCCGATCCGCGATATTTTTGGCACGCCATTGGCCTAGTGCAACAGCAAACGAATTAAAATACCTTAAAAATGAAAAAAATCTTTACGCTTATTCTGCTTTCTGGGCTATTCATCCAATCCCAAGCACAAACAGCAAGCGCTGTGGTCTATTCTGAAATGGGAGAAAAATTCACTCTATATCTCAACAGTGAGCCCCAAAACGACCAACCTCAAAGCAATGTAAAGGTGAAAAACCTTACTGCGGAATTCTATCAAGCACGCATCGATTTCGAAGATGCCAAACTTGCCGACTTTGCGAACAACAATTTTGCCGTCCAAAAAGGCCTTGAAGTGACCTATGTCGTTAAGAAAAACAAAAAAGGCGAATATGTACTGCGCTACCATGGAGAAGCAGCAATGGG
>CANHSF010000030.1 GCA_947463065.1 Flavobacteriales bacterium
GGATTGCTTAATTAACCAAAATGAAACATTCTACATCCTTTGAAACGGCAGGATCAAAACAAAGGTTTCATTTTCTCGAAAAAAAAGACGATTTGAATTATAAAACTGAATTTCAGATGATTGCGCATTACAAAAACACATAATCCCTAACAACAAGATGTTCAAAGTCGAGCGTTGATCGCTCCAGAAAGCCCTGCGATGCGGGGTAGTTTTGAACTTCCTAATTCATACCACGTGCTCAAACAAATTCTGCTCTATACCGCCATCGCAGGCATACTTGGTCTGCTGAGTTATTGGGTTTATCAATTGCTCCAATCGGAGAGCGAAAACATTGATGCCATTGGACTTTTGCCCGATGGCTTGGAAACCGTAATTACCTTGGAGCGCCTGAGCATGTGGCCTGCACAAGGCGAATGGGCAAAGGGTCAAATGCAAAACCAAACCGGTGCGACTTTGGCCATTTGGCAACAATGGACCGGGTATACCGAAAAATTGTATTCCCTAGCGGAAAGCGATCAACGCTGGAAAGACGCCTTGATGGAGAGCAACATGGTGTACGGCGGCACCCATACCCTATCGGCTGAACCGTGGATATTTGCCTTTGTCGTGGATGGTCAAACCATTGGCCCTGAAGATTGGCTGAGCGCGTTGACATCATCGCCGATAAACAAGCGCACCTACAAAGGACAAACCATCTATGCTGCCGGCGAGTGGTACGTGAGCAAATTGGGACCAGGACTGGTCACTTCGGCATCGGTAGCGAGCATAGAAGGATGCATCTTGGCGCAAGAAAACAAAAAAACACTGATTCATAACACCCCCTTCATGCATGCCTACGAGGTGCGATCCGACGATAGTCCGACACACTTTTTCGCACGATTCAATGCCGAAGAATGGATGCAATTGGAGCCTGTGCAAGGCGAAGAAGGACCCGCTTGGATGGGCGTTCAAATCCCTGCCGACAGTTCAGCGCAAACCACATTGGTTCATGGTACAGCACCCGACCATTTGATCGTACCCGCTTGGTTGCCCCAACGCACGTATTACTGGGACGCGATTCACTTTGCGCAGCGCGACGAATTGCTGCAAGCGTGCGAAGCATTTTTCGCTACCTCCGAACGATCTGCATTTTGGCAGGCCGCTTGGCAGGCGTATGGAGATAGCTGTGCCTGCGACCTCAATGAAGGATTGATCAGTTGGCGCAACGGTGAGGCTGGAGTTGTAGCCTGGGACATCAACGACAGCGTAAGTGGTGAAGTATATTATTACGGCATACAAGATACCATTCAAGCTGTGGAGCGCATGCCCTCCAGTTTATTGCGCAAGCTGGACGTGAATGCGCCCATTTATCAAATTCAAATCCCATTCTTGTTTGATCGCAATCGCATCAGCTCCATTTATGTGGAACCCACTTACCTGATGCAATTGGGATCCTACCTCTTGATGGGCCAATCGCTCGAAGACCTGCAGCACTTGCACAGTATGGCCGGTACCACCACACCTCCGCAACTTTTACAACGCCGCTCTACCGCCTTGCAAAATGCATCACGAGCCACTTACGTCGGCGCCACCTCCTCCATTTCAACACTCCCCACTGCATTTCACACCATGCTCATGCACGGCGAGGACCACCTCATCGTCTTTGATAAAGCCGCAACCAACAGCACATTGGTGAGCGTCTATACCGAACAGCGTTTGCGCGATGCTGCACCAAGCGCTCCTTCGCAAGCTGCACCGCAAGACAGTTTGAGCGCCGCTCAGAGCACCCGCAAATGGACGGTGATCAATCACAACACCAGCGAAAAAGAGACCCTTGAAGAGTTGGCCGACCATTCCCTGCAGCTCAAAGATCATGGAGGCAAGGTGTTGTGGTCGTACAAAAAAACGGCCCCTGTGCTCGGTGATGTCGCACAAATTGATGCATTGAAAAACGGAAAATTGCAATACGCTTTCACTACATCAGAAGGTCTTTATGTCATCGATCGCAATGGCCAAAACTATGCACCATTGTGCCGATCGGCCTCGGTTCAAATTACCAGTCCATTGGCTGTTTTCGACTATGAATCCAACAAAAATTACCGTTTGGTGTATGCCTTGGAAAATGGCGCAGTCGAAAACCTAACGGCCAGCGGTCAGCCCACAGAAGGATGGAGATACGAAAAACAGGGCATTGTCCGTCATATGCTTCACTTCAAACAAGGCACCGACGATTGCCTTTTGATGATCGACACCGAAGGACAAATGCACCTGCACAAGCGCAATGGCACACTCCGCTCGGAGGTCTGCAGCAGAGCCTCGCAATTGCCCGTTCTTGCCCCCGCAATTATGGTGGGCAAAGAACTTCAGCAGACCAAGCTCCGATGGTTGGATGGCGCCGGACAAATGCAAGAGCAACGGATCCTGACCGAATGAACATTCGGCTAGAGGCCGCCATTCGTATCATGGGTTGCTGCTGAGAAATACGCCCGCAGATAGCGATAGGTTTGATCATCGGCATAATTCCAAGAGAGGACAGACTCCGATTCGTATTTGTACATGAAGTATTGCGCCTTATCGCAGACCATGTTGCGAAAGCACTCGATATCCGAACATCCGCGTGCATACTTCATCAGACCTTCGCCGTTGGTCATTTCCTGTTCAATCAAATGCATGTTCTCGAGCATCAAAGGAATCGCCTTTTCAGACACTTTGAAACAGAAGGACGCATCGAAACCAGCTTTATGCTGTGCCTTTAGGTTGTAGAGAATAATCCAAGGATCCCAATTCACCGTAGACATCAGTATGAGCATGGAGTAGGCCGCAATGGCATTTGAGCGCAGCAATTGATATCCCGTATGTCGGCGTTGTATTTTGAGCACCATGGTGATCAACCCAACAACGACCAAAATCAAAAAAATAAAAACGCCAATGCGCTTGTATGCCAATGCATAGTATTGAACATAATACCAATTGCGCAGTGCCACCGACATCACCAAAAACACATTCTGCAGCATCCAAACCACGGCCAGAATGCGCAACACCCGATTGTTGGGATAAAAATTGAGATTCCGGCGAAAATAAAAAATGATAAAGCCTTTGGACAATAGAATACTTAGAATCAAGAGATAGGTGCCTTGGTGCACAAATTCACTCAAAGAACCCACATTAGAAAATTCAAAATTCAGCCAGACATACCGAATGTCCGTGCAATTCACCGCGAGCAACAGCACGTTGACCATAGCTATGAGCAGACAGGCGGTGCGGTATTCAGTCTTCAGTGCGTTTTTCGGAATATACAAATGCGGCAACTTTCGCCTTGTGCGGCCGATATACACTTTTGCCTGCTCGTCCCATTGCGGCGCACGGTTGACTTTTGCTCGCAACACAACCCCAGCGCAAATGAGCACACCAGATAAAAAAAGAAAAAACATCGCAAACGAAAACTTTCTAAAGAACCAGTCTATGGCTTGAAAAACCTTGTGCCAAAAGCGATTCGAAAGTGCCGAAAATTCATTGTTGGCATTGACATAAAGGATATAAAAAAGCAATACGAATAGCAATGGAATGATCACCACACGGAGCCAGTAGCCCAGACGCATCGGTCGGCGTTGAGCTGCTGTTGCATTGTTATGAAACGCCAAATTCAACGAACCAGGCGCTTTGACTTGATTGATCAGAGCATGCGCTGCACTAAAATGGAAAGCTCGAACCTGAGGCGCATGCACCAAGCTCGAAAAAAGATAGAACGAGGCGATGTGCGCCACCACCGCAGTCGTGCTGTTCCAAAGCAGCACCATTGCCCCGCTGAACAAGGTGCCCGCCAATGTCCATTGCACCCGCGGAATCGCCCACACCTCCCTATGCCGATACAGCAGCAATGCCGCAATGCATGAAGAGAATAGCACCAGGTTGATGCCCATGCTTTCGTGCCAAAACAAGAAGGTGTAGAGCACCGCCAATGCCATGACGGAGAAGGAATTTTTGAAGATCAACGTTTTCATCTTGAGGAAAATTCATTAATTAAACATAAAGTACTTTGTATTTCAAAGCGTAAAATCAAAAAAAATCAGCGCGCAGATTTGAGTAATTTTTCCAGCGCATCGATATGATCGGAAAAGGCCTTTCGGCCGAGTTTGGTAGCTCGAAAAGAAGTGTTTGGTTTTTTGCCCACAAATTGTTTGGTCACTTTGACAAACTCCTCCTTCTCCAATGCGGCCACATGACTGGCCAAGTTGCCATCGGTGGTCTGCAACAGTTCCTTCATGCGGGCGAAGTCCACAGTATCGTTGACCATCAATACCGACATGATGCCCAAGCGAATGCGGCTTTCAAAGGCCTTATTGAGTTTATCGATAGGGATATTCATTTGATTGCAAGTTTACGCACGTTTCCTCTCGTATTTGAAGTGCATGGCCACGCCGTATACCATATGCAAAACGCCAAACCCCAACGTCCAAAATACCAAGCCATACTTCAAAAACATCAAACCCATCACGCCCAAACCCATGTTCATGAGACCTAGCGAATAAATGTCACTCAAAGTGTATTTGCTGGCATTGTAAAGCGCAAAGCCATAGAAGATCAGCATCATGGGCGCTACAAAATACAAGGTGTCGTACATCACAAAGCAGAGGCACACGATACCCCCCACGACCAAAGGGATAAACAAACTCGTCATGACACGCATAGCGGTTTCATCCCACATGTTTTCGCCCAATTTGCGCGCTTGCCGGTAGGTCAACAAAAAACACACACACAAGGACACCAACAGCAGCGAAGAAGCCATTACACCATACGCGTACATCATCGACAAATTGTATTGGTGATCGTGAGCAAGCACGGTGACATAATCCAAATTGGTTCCATGCACCGCGTTGTAATGGGCCACCAGGTTGTGCATGTACAGCGCGCAGAAAATGGCCAAGGCCCCAATGATGACCCCCGAAAGTCCGCTCAGCGACAAAAACCGCGAGGACCTGTTCATCATCGAGCGTATTTCCTGGATGGCCTGCAATTGATCTTCGTTACCCATAGATGTAAAGTACTTTGTGATGCAAAGCTAAAACAAAAATCTACGCCACCAAAAAAAAAAACACCGCCCAATTCGCTGCCTGCACGTTATGCCAATGGCGACAGCATATGGCCCGGCGTTCGGGATTTCGGAATTTTGTTTTTGACGCTTCGCAAAATTTCCTCTTGCAGCAGCGCCCGCACCGTGTGTCGCACAAAATGCGCATGTACGAGCAAACCAACACTGCGGTAAGGCGCCGGCGCAGTAAAACGGCTCACCCGTCCTTGCTCCGAAGCAGGCAGCTCCATGGCCGACAACCAAGGCAGCAGCGTTGCACCCCTGTTGGCGCGTACAAAACGCAATACGCCATCAATGGATCCCGCCTTGTAATTGAAGTTGAGTTTATTGCGGAGCACCTTATTGTTTATGTCGCACAACTCAAAGACCTGATTGCGCATACAATGGCCTTCCTCCAACAAACACATATTATCGAGGTTGAGGCGCTTGATGTCCACCTGTTTCGGATGCTTTCGGGCCGCATCAAAATAGACAAACGGCTCATCGTACAGCGGATATTCCAACAACACCGGATCCTGTATGGGCAAAGAAACAATGCCGATGTCCAACTCGCGGAGTTTGAGTGCGCGCAGAATTTCGTCGGTGGTTTGCTCCCTGACCTCGATTTGCAACTTGGGAAACTGAGCAGCAAATGCCGGCAGAAACAGCGGCAGCAAAAAAGGCGCCACCGTGGGAATTGCCGCAATCTTCAGTTGCCCAGACAATTCGCCTTTCATTTCAGCGGCCATCTCTTTCATGGCGCCTATTTCCTTCATTATGCGGCGCAATTGATCCACCACTTTGATGCCTTCGGCAGTGAGATCCACGGGTTTGCGCCGGCGGTCAAACACCACAATGCCCAATTCTTCCTCCAGCTTGAGAATCATCGTACTGAGGGTGGATTGCGAGACAAAACACCGTTCCGCTGCCGTCTCGAAATGACGGTACTCGGCCAATGCCAAAACATATTGAAACTGTTGTATATTCATCTACGGTATCGATAATGGGATCTAATATATAGTTTTTATCGATAAACAACCCCCTGTACTTTTGATGTATAAAATCAATGCTCCCATGAAAAAGTTACTCCCCTTTATCTTGGTCGGCTTCAAGTCCATTGGATTTGGCCAATCATCGGCTGACAGCAAACCCCTACCGGCGAGTTGTCCATTCCATTTTTCTGCGGGTACACCGCCCCAAACACATGCCATTCAACAAGGGCCTGTGACCAAGGATTTCAAAACCAACCGCGAATGGTGGCCCAATCAATTGGACCTTTCCGTTCTGCGCCAAAACGCACCACAATCCAATCCTTTGGATCCAAATTTCGACTACTCCAAAGCATTCAGCACTTTGGATTTGGCTGCATTGAAAAAAGACATCATCGCGGTGATGCATACCTCGGTAGATTGGTGGCCGGCAGACTATGGCCATTATGGTCCGTTGTTCATTCGTATGGCATGGCACAGCGCAGGTACCTACCGCACCGGCGATGGCCGCGGAGGATCGCGCGAAGGTCAACAACGTTTTGCGCCATTGAACAGTTGGCCCGACAACGCCAACCTGGACAAAGCACGTCGTTTGCTTTGGCCGATAAAACAAAAATACGGTCAAAGCATCTCATGGGCCGACCTGATGGTATTGGCCGGCAACGTGGCGCTGGAAGATATGGGCTTTGCAACCGTAGGCTTCAGCGGCGGACGTGAAGATGTTTGGGAGCCGCAAGGCACCATTTATTGGGGCTCCGAAAACAAATGGTTGGAAGACCAACGTTACAGCGGAGAGCGTCAATTGGAAAACCCATTGGCAGCCGTTCAGATGGGTCTGATCTACGTGAATCCCGAGGGCCCCAATGGCAATCCCGATCCCGTACTCGCTGCAAAGGACATTCGCGAAACCTTCGGACGCATGGGAATGAATGACGAAGAAACCGTCGCTTTGATTGCAGGAGGCCACACTTTCGGAAAAGCACATGGCGCAGCATCGGCTACCAATGTTGGCCCTGAGCCCGAAGCCGCACCCATCGAGGCGCAAGGCATGGGCTGGAGCAACGCATACGGAACTGGCAAAGGAGCCGATGCCATCACCTCGGGATTGGAAGTGACCTGGACAGCAACACCGGCCCAATGGAGCCATTTCTTTTTCAAAAGCCTGTTCGAAAACGAATGGGAATTGACCAAAAGCCCGGCTGGAGCAAACCAATGGGTGGCCAAGAAACCCAAAGTCATGGTGCCCGATGCACACGACGCTACAAAACAGCACAAGCCAACGATGCTCACCACCGATTTGTCGCTGCGCTTTGATCCTGCTTATGAAAAGATATCGCGCCGTTTCTATGAGAATCCGAAGGAATTTGAAGCAGCGTTTGCAAAAGCTTGGTACAAATTGACCCATCGCGATATGGGACCACGCGCTTTGCACTTGGGCAGCGAAGTCCCCAAAGAGGAATATGCTTGGCAAGATCCGTTGCCATTAGCCACTTACGAAACCATCACCCCAGCCGATGTTCAGACCCTCAAGCAACAGATCGAGGCATCCGGCTTGACCGTGAGTGAATTGGTCACCACAGCTTGGGCCTCCGCATCGACGTTCCGTGGATCGGATCTGCGCGGTGGCGCCAATGGAGCACGCATCCAACTTGCTCCACAAAACACCTGGGCGGTCAACAACCCGCAACAATTGGACAAAGTATTGAACACCTATGAGGCCATTCAGAAGAAATTCAACTCAACCGCTGGCAAACGCCAAGTATCGATGGCAGACCTCATCGTGTTGGGCGGTTCAGTGGGCCTCGAAATGGCATTGCGACCAACCGGCATGACAGCCCTAGTGCCCTTTACACCGGGCCGTGTGGATGCGCGTCAAGACCAAACCGATGCCGCTTCAATGGCCGTATTGGAGCCCCAAGCCGATGGTTTCCGCAACTACCTCAAAACACGCTACACCATGAGCACCGAAGAGCTGTTGGTGGACAAAGCACAATTGTTGAAATTGACAGCACCTGAAATGACTGCACTCTTGGGAGGCATGCGCGTATTGGGAACCAACTACGATGGGTCAAAACACGGTGTGTTGACCCCCACACCCGGTCAATTGAGCAACAATTTCTTCACCCATTTGTTGGATATGAATATTGAGTGGAAAGCCGTTGATGATGCAAAAGAAATCTTTGAAGGCAGAGATCGCAAGACAGGAAAGCTCGTATGGACAGCAACTCGTGCCGATTTGATCTTTGGATCGAATTCAGAATTGCGCGCATATGCGGAAGTTTACGCGAGTCAAGATGCCAAAGAGAAGTTTGTACAGGATTTTATCAAGGCTTGGGTTAAAGTGATGGAATTGGATCGCTTTGATCTGCGCAACTAACGGTAAGCCGTACTGACAAAACAAGCCGTCTCGATGCTACCGAGACGGCTTTTTTATTATCACAGGCACCGCTCCAGGCCTATGCTTTCGAAAATCGCAAGATTTTCAATGGGATTAATGGCGGAACTTCATTCCTGCTGCAACAAGCAAGGTGACCAAAAAAACCAATCCGCTCCAAATGATGAGTATCACCAGGCGTTTGCGATTCGTGGGACTATAGATTTTCACCACATCACCCTTGGCATTTACCCGCTCGGAGAAATACATATTCCAACTGATGTAGAGCGCAATCAAACCGGAGAAAAACGATAGAGCGATTAATTTGATCCAATGCAAAACAGAAATGGCGGTGTGCACTTCTGGCTCTTCTTGAGTCACAACTTTCTTGGCATCATCTGGCGAAACCTTTACGCGCAGCAACCGCCGAGCATGAGCCACATCTATGGGACTCCAATCGCGCGGGTTTTCAACGACATGAAGCAATTCAGATTGAGAAAAAGTCCTGAGGTAATGATCGGCATCGAGCTCGCTAGAGTCGCGATCAGCCACTTCTTCCAACGCTTGATCTGCGCGTTGAAAGTCGACGGGTTTCAAGCGAATGGTAAACCGTTTGGACAATTCACTGAAGGCAAAACTTGGATCGAAGGTGGGCGTTTCGTCTTGCACATAGCACTCGATGTTTCTATCGGAGAACCACTCTGCCATTCTAAGTGCATCGTGTTGATGCATAAACTCACGGTACACTAAAAAAGCAGATTTGGCAGATGGCATGTTGGTTACGTTTGCACGAAAGGTAAACCAAAATCACCGCATCAAACATACCATTACCCATTTTTGAGGAGCGGCATCGAAATAGAACAGTGGGTCACCGAAACGATCCTTGAAGCGCAAGGTTTGGCCATCGATGTACATCCATTCATCGCCAAAACGATCGCCCTTTCTGATCACTGCGCCATCGAAATAATAGAGCTCTTCGCCAAAGCGATCAACGGCGCGAATGGTAGGACCATCGATGTAGTAGATTGCTTCGCCAAAGCGGTCGCCGATGCGGATGGTTTGTCCATCCAAATAATAAAGTGCATCACCGAATCGGTCTTTGGCTCGAATCGTATTTCCGTCCACATATAGCAATTCGTCGCCGAACCGATCCACCGAACGCACGGTTTGGGCGATGGCATGCGAAGAAAGGAACGTGCAGAGCACCAAAGCGATAAGGGAGTACTTCATTGGAGTTTAAATATAGTGGTCTTTGTGAATAGGTCGGCGAGACAAAGATGAGGCCAAAGAAAAACATACTAGCAGTTCTATGCGTTGCAAAAAAACATGCATTGAAGAACAAAAAAAAACCGGCCCGCTGGCCGATTTTTTTTCTTCAATTAATCAAAAACAAGTAACACGAGATTTCTAGGTCTTGATCACTGAGTAAGTCTTTTTATGTCCATTAAGACCCTATGTTTTTCAATTTTTCGGGGCACAGTCCAATGAACTGCTTATATGTGTTATTCTCAGTTAACAGTGCGAAGATTGGGCTTTTTCACCATCTGCACCACGGGGAAAACACCCTTTTTGATACCGTGAAAACACCCTTTTTGATACCCGTGAAAACAACAAGACGCTGATTTTCAATGCCATGAAAATCCATCACCATCCTTGGTCCTTCATTTTGGGAGATTTTTTTTTAGTCCCGATATTCAGATACCTTCGCGTCAAAATTATTTGATCGTCATGAGAGAGCTACTGGCGCGTTACGAAGCCAAAAAACCAGAGATCGTCTTTGAATGGAAAGACAGTTTGACCGATGCCGAAGGTTGGGTGGTCATCAACTCGTTGCGCGGAGGCGCTGCTGGAGGCGGAACACGCATGCGGGCAGGATTGGACAAGCGCGAAGTAGAGTCATTGGCCAAGACGATGGAGATCAAATTCACGGTATCGGGGCCACAAATTGGCGGAGCCAAAAGCGGGATCAATTTTGATCCACGCGACCCTCGCAAACATGAAGTACTGGAGCGCTGGTATGCGGCCGTGACGCCCTTGCTGAAACATTATTATGGCACCGGCGGCGATTTGAATGTAGACGAGATCCATGAAGTCATACCCATTACAGAGGAATGTGGCGTTTGGCACCCACAAGAAGGTGTATTCAATGGTCACTTTTCGCCAACCGAAGCGCAAAAAGTAAAGCGCATTGGCAATCTTCGATTGGGCGTGATCAAAGTATTGGAAGATGCTGCCTACTCTCCGGATGTAACACACAAATACAAAGTGGCCGATATGATCACCGGATATGGCGTTGCCGAGTCGGTCAAACACTATTATTCGATTTGGGGAGGCGATATCCGAGGCAAAAAAGTGATCGTCCAAGGCTGGGGCAATGTAGGCGCAGCAGCAGCCTATTATTGTGCACAACAGGGCGCCAAAATAGTGGGCATCATTGATCGGGTGGGCGGTCTGATCAAAGAAGAGGGTTTTTCGTTTGACCAAATCAAAACCATGTTTTTGGAGAAAAGCGGCAATACACTCGCACATACCAACCTGCTGTCGTTTGAAGAGATCAACGAGCGCGTATGGGATCTCAAAGCAGATGTGTTTTTACCCTGTGCCGCATCTCGATTGGTGACGGCCGATCAATTGGATCGCATGATTGCTTCAGGAGTTCAAGTTATTGCGAGTGGTGCCAACGTACCCTTTGCGGACACCCAAATATTCTACGGCCCCATTGCCGAAAAAGCAGACGAACAGATCAGTGTAATACCCGATTTCATTGCCAATTGCGGCATGGCCCGGGTATTTGCCTATTTGATGAGCAACGGAGATGTGGACATGACCGATGCAGGCATCTTCGACGACACATCCAATACCATTCGCAAAGCATTGCAACAGGTGCATCAGATCAACAAAGGCACAACAGGCTTGACCCAAGCGGCATTTTCCATCGCCTTGCAAAAATTGGTATAACGGCCATTGCCCATCGCTTGCGTTGGCCCGACCATCTGCGCACGGGTATGTGCTGTGCGCATTGGGCATTGGGCATTGGCGGTCAATTTCGTACGGGGATATCAACAAAATCAACGCGTTTTTTGATTGACCTGAAATGCTCCTTACCTTAGTGGGGTAAAATTTCACATCATTCTCCCACACCATGGATCGCTCCATCATGCATATGGACCTCGACACGTTTTTTGTGTCGTGCGAGCGCCTGTTGGATTCGCGCTTGGAAGGCAAGCCGGTTCTCATCGGCGGCACCAGCGATCGCGGGGTTGTGGCCTCCTGCAGTTATGAGGCCCGCGGCTTTGGTATTCACTCGGCCATGCCCATGCGGCTAGCCAAGCAACTCTGTCCAGAAGCGATCGTGATTCGCGGCAACAGCAGCACTTACATGAAGTACAGCGATATGGTCTCGGAGATCGTCCGCGAGGCTGTACCCGTTTTTGAGAAAACCTCGGTGGATGAATTCTATTGCGATTTGACCGGTCTCGACCGTTTTTTTGGATGTATGCAATTTGCGAGCGAACTGCGCCAAAAGGTGATTCGCGAAACAGGACTCCCCATTTCCTTTGGTTTATCGGAAAACAAAACGGTTTCAAAAATTGCCACCGGCGAAGCCAAGCCCAACAACCAGATTCGTGTCGATTACGGCACCGAGAAACCCTTTCTGGCACCGCTGTCGATCAAAAAAATACCAATGGTAGGCGATGTGACCTACCAAACATTGCGCAATCTTGGGGTACAAAAAATTCAAACCATACAAGAGATGCCCATCGAACTGATGGAGCGTGCCTTGGGCGACAATGGCGCATCGATATGGCGCAAAGCCAACGGAATCGATCAATCTCCGGTCATTCCTTACCAAGAAAGAAAAAGCATCTCTACCGAACGAACATTCGATCAAGACACGATTGATGTGCATAAACTGCGGGGTATTCTATTGGCCATGGCCGAAAACCTAGCCTTTCAGTTGCGCCGAGGCGACAAACTGACCTCGTGCGTGACCGTCAAAGTCCGGTATTCCGATTTTCAGACCCAAACGTTGCAATGCCGCATTCCGTACACATCATCGGACCATATTCTCATCAAGAAGGTGTTGGAGTTGTTTGACAAATTGTACCAACGACGCCTGTTGGTCCGGCTCATTGGTGTGCGCTACAGCCATTTGGTCAGCGGTGGATATCAAATCAATCTTTTCGAAGACACCGAAGAGCAGCTATCGCTTTATCGCGCCATGGACAAGATGCGCGCACGTTTTGGCGATCGCATTGTGATGACAGCCGCCGGAATGGATGCCAAAACCATCGGACGCTGGAATCCCTTCAATGGCGAACCACCACCTTTGTTGGCCAATCGCCGTCAATAATCCCGATCGCAGTGCTGAACAACCACTCGTATTATTCGTTGCGATACGGCACGCTGACCCCCACCGCATTGATGGAGGAATTGGCCGCCAAAGGGTATCCCATTGCTGTGCTCACCGACATCAATTGCACTGCTGCGGTCATCGAGTTTTTGCGCATTTCGCTCAAAAACGAAATACCTACCGTTGTCGGCATCGATGTACGCAATGGCATCGACCAAGTTGCAGTTGCCATTGCCGCCAACAACGAAGGCTACTACCAACTCAACACGTGGATATCGGATCATCTGCACAACGCTCTTCCCTTTCCGGAGCGACTTCCATCTTGGAGCGGCACCAGGATCGTTTACCCTGCGCACGCCTATCGCCGCTGGACTCCAGCCGAACGTGCTACTCCCCTTGGCCCAAACGAATACATCGGGATCCAACCGCGCGATATACTCGACGTGCAATTGCACCCCGATCGCTACCCACAAGACCGCTTGGTAGCACTGCACACCCAAACCTTTCGCCACAAGAAAGACTTCAACGCACATCGGTTGCTGCGGGCCATCGACCACAATTGTCTACTGAGCAAGTTGCCCAAAACCCAAGAAGCATCGCAGGACGATGGATTTGTGGACTACGCAACTTTCGTTCAACAATACGCCGTTTTTCCAGATATCATCGATCGCACTCATGGCATGCTCGATGGGTGCCACGTTGGCTTTGACTTCGGCGGACAACACCACGAAAATCAACTCTATTACACCGGCAGCTTGGAAACCGACCGAATGCTTATTCGGGAATTGTGCCAAAAAGGTTTAGCCTACCGGTATCCCAATGCGGATCAAACCATCTTGGATCGTCTGGAGAAAGAACTGCGCATCATTGAAGAAAAAAGGTTTACCGCATACTTCCTGATCAATTGGGACATTACCAGTTATGCCCGTTCACGCAACTATTATTATGTGGGACGGGGCAGTGGCGCCAACAGTGTGGTGGCGTATCTCCTGCGCATTACCGATGTGGATCCCATTGAATTGGATTTGTATTTCGAACGATTCATTAACTTGTTTCGTCAAAATCCACCCGACTTTGACATTGATTTTTCGTGGCGCGAACGCGAGGACATTACCAATTATATCTTTTCCAAATTCAAGAATGTAGCGCTGTTGGGTGCATTTGTCACCTTTCAATATTCAGCAGTCATACGCGAACTGGGCAAGGTATTCGGGTTGCCCAAGAGCGAGATCGACCTTTTGAGCGATCGCAAACTTCCAGAATCTGAATACACCGAGCTCCACCGGTTGGTTTTGAAATATGCCGCATACATTCATGATTTTCCGAACTACATTGGCATCCATGCGGCAGGCATACTCATCACCGAAAAGCCCATGCATCACTTTGGCGTTAGTTTTATGCCGCCCAAAGGATTTCCAACCGTGCAATTCGACATGCACCAAGCAGAAGATATTGGTATCAACAAATTGGATATTTTGTCGCAGCGCGGATTGGGCAAGATCAAAGACACGCTGGGCATCATTCATTACAATCGCCCGGAAGCACCTGCAATCGATATCCACGATGTGCGGCGTTTCAAGGACGATCCAAAGTGCAATGCACTGCTGCGTGAAGCAGATGCTGTTGGGTGTTTTTATGTGGAGTCGCCAGCGATGCGCATGTTGCTGACGAAATTGCAAACCCATACGTATTTGGGATTGGTAGCAGCGAGTTCGGTGATACGGCCCGGGGTATCGTCGTCGGGTATGATGCGGCAATTCATACTTCGCGAGCGCGATCCGGAACGCCGCAAAGACGCTCCCCAGGCCTTGTTGGATTTGATGCCCGACACCCATGGCGTGATGGTTTACCAAGAAGATGTGATCAAAGTTGCCCATTACTTTGCCGGATTATCCCTAGGAGAAGCTGATGTACTTCGGCGCGGCATGAGCGGCAAATTCAGGGGCCGCGAGGAATTTGATAAAGCCCGCCAACAATTTTTGACAGGAGCCTTACAGAACGGTCATTCGGTTGAGATGGTCAAAGAAATTTGGCGACAAGTGGAAAGCTTTGCCGGTTATGCCTTTGCCAAAGGCCACAGTGCAAGTTATGCTGTGGAAAGCTACCAATGTTTGTTTTTGAAAGCGTACTATCCGATCGAATACATGACCGCAACAGTGAACAACTATGGAGGATTTTATCGGCCCGAGATATACCTCAACGAAGCGCGCAAAGCCGGTGCAACCGTGGAAGGCCCGTGCATCAACCACAGCGGCATTGAATCGGTGTTGTATGGAAAGACGATTTACTTGGGACTTCAAATGATCAAAGGACTGGAGCACGCTGTCCAGCAATCGGTCCTCTCAGAACGTCAACGCGGACCTTTTGGAAGTCTGAGCGACTTTTTAGACCGGGTGCGCATTGGGTTGGAGCAATGTGTTCTTTTGGCTCGAGCCGGCGCATTCCGCGACTTTGGCCGCAGCAAAAAAGACATCATGTGGGAATTGCACATGCACCTTTCCAAACAGAAAAAAACCGATGGCACACCTATCCTATTTCCCAGCAACACCCCAGACCTTACCCTCCCACCTCTGCACCACCATTGGTTGGAAGACGCTTACGACGAACTGGAGCTGTTGGGTTTTCCGTTGTGCAATCCATTTGAATTATTGGCATCCCCGCCTCCTTCGCGGCTTACATCCAAGGACCTGCCCGCGTACATCGGACAACATATCCAACTGGTGGGTTACTTGGTAACACTCAAGCCCACGCGAACCTCCAATGGACAGGCGATGTACTTCGGAACATTTCTCGATGGCCACGGGCACTTTATCGATACGGTGCACTTTCCACCGGTTGCACAAAAATATTCGGTGAGTGGATGGGGCGTCTTTTTGTTGGAAGGCCGAGTCATGTCAGAATTTGACTCCCTCAGCATCGAGATCAGCGCGGTGACCAAACTACCATTGCTCTCCGACCCACGCCTGGACGATAAAGAGAACCATCCTGCCCTTCACCGAAAAAATGCGGGAACCGATAAATGGATGTCGCGCTACTTCAAAACCGATGAAACCGATTCGACCAATTAGGGAAAACCTGGCCCAACTGGTATTATCACAAGGCGGATTCTTTTTATTCCAACCTAATGGATCTTTGGATCTGCCTTAACCCGCTACTACCTTGCCCAACACTCTATGCGCATGCACCTCTACAATCCCTCCTCGCCATGACGATCATCGCCTTTTGCTACTCCGACAGCCGCTCAGCCAGCGTTCGTTACCGGGTCAAAGCACCTTTGTTGTGGATGCGTCGTCACCAGGGATTGCGTGTTCAATTGGTCTATCCGGGCTATACGTTGCGGCGCATATGGTGTGCGTTGCGGGCTTATATTTTCGGTCGGTTTATCGCCAAGCCCGAGGATGTTATTCTCATCCATAAAGTGTATAGCCGCGGTTGGTATTTTGGAATGCTCACCAACCTATTGCGGCATACCCGTGCACACATCATCTACGATATCGATGATGCCGAATGGCACCGCAATGCGCCCGAAAGCATGCTTCAGCTCATGCAACTGAGCCACTGCATCCATGTCGGCAGCACACCGCTGCAGGCACATCTGCGCAGTTTAGGCAAACCCATCGCCCATTTGACCTCGTGCCTGCATCCACCCCATAGCCTATGTGAAGGCACCCGCAGCCCTTTGCACATCGGATGGATTGGTGGCTACAATTCACATGCAGATGCCCCTTCGTTTGCACACAAGTTTGCGATTCTCGAACACCTTTTGCCTGCACTGAACGACTTGCCCTTTGCGATCGACCTGACATTGATTGGGCCTGTTCTGGACGAAGACATACGTGAACTGCGCGATTGGGCGAGCAATTGCCGGGGCCAAGTGCGGCTTCATCTGCCGCGCATTGCCGATTGGGAAAACGAATCCGAAATCGATGCCCATATTGCCCAGTGGGACTTGGGCATTGCACTCATGATTGACCATCCATTCAACCACGCCAAATCAGCATTCAAGGCCAAACAGTGCATGAATTGTGGGGTGCCAGTGATTGGCAATCGGATCGGCGACAATGAACTTTTCATCCACAACCACAAAACCGGATATGTGGTTGAAGATGCCACAGCGGTTCGGCAAGCGATCCTGCATCATTCTGGTTTATCGCAAAGCCAGCGCCAAGCCATGCGTGCGGCATGCATTGCACAATCGCGAACCTTTCACATGGATGTTTATGTCCAAAAATTCAGCGCGGCCATATCCGCATCCACTCGCACTGCACCACCTACTGAAACCGACGATCAGGCTCACAACTCCATGTCACATGCAATGCTCGGCGCTGCAGCAAATCCGTGCATTGCACTGCACCAAAGAACTTAATCCCGGACACCATTTTGGTCATGGTCCAAGGGATGAACATATCCCCTCGTTTTCCATACATCATAGCGGTAAGCCATATTGGAAACGATAATAGCAGGCAATTCTTAACATTCGCGGATATGATTTTCGTGCAAACCGCATCAAATTCGTCGTTACTTTGTAAAAAAAACCTATGTCGAGTTATTTCTTGTCCACGCCTCTGCAAAACCTTACGGAACTCCTTGCCAAAAGCAAAAAATCAAAAAATCCCGCTTTGTATCTGCATCAAAACGGTGCACGCAGTATCCTGTTTCAACTCGAGGGAATTATGCGCATTTACCGATTTGTATCCAACAAAAAGAAATACAACGGCTATTACAAGGAGTTTAAGGCATTGGAAGACACCTTGGGCGCCATCGATTATGCGGTGAGCATGCAAGAAGAATTTCAACAGCAACCGGCATTGAAAAAAGTGAGCCAAGTGCTCTTCAAAGGCATGCTGGAAGAGGAGTGCGGATTTTTGAACGATGCTTTGGCCAGCAGCGGGATTGCCGACAAAGCACATTTCAAAGGACTTCTCGAAACCGTGGAGGCCGATCCCAAACTGGAGACCGATACTGTGGTGCATGGCGCGGCATTGCTGATTGGCAAAGAACTCACAAAAGTGCTCAAAGGGTTGGAAAAAGGCGAGTACGACTTGGATGATCTAGAAGGCGGCTTGCACGAGTTGCGCAGAAAAATCCGTTGGACATCCATCTACGCCCAAGTGCTCAAAGGGCATGTGCAGCTGAACAAAACCGACAAGGTACCGGCGGCTTACAAAACCTATTGCACCAAAGCCATCATGAGCAATCCCTACAACAAAATGAGCAAAGCACCGAGCAAGGGGTTGGTGCTGACCATTGAAGCCCATCACTTTTATGCGTTGAGTTATTTGATTGGCACATTGGGAGAGTTGAAAGACATCGGTCAGCGCTGTATGGTGTTTGAGGAATTGATGAATGCCGCACAAATCAAGGACACCAAAGCTACTGAAGCGTATTTTGCAGCTCAAGACATTCACCCCTTCCAAATACCAGCAACAACGATGGACCTCTTGGATCAGATGCTAGCTTCGGAGCAATTGTTTTATTACCTGATCAAAGACGTTATGCGTTGATGCACACCGTGACCTACTATAGTTCTCCGATCGGCTTGATCAAGCTGGAGGCCATATCCGGTCAAATCACCTCGCTGCGCTTCGCAGATGTTTTGGAAGACGATGCCCAAAATGAATCGATTGTCGCGCCTGTACTGCAACAATTGTATTTGTATTTCAAGGGGATTCCGGTACAATTTGATGCCCCGCTATTGACCAAGGGCACGGCGTTTCAGCAAAAAGTATGGCGCCTTCTATTGGAGATCCCGCATGGAAAGACACGGTCATACGAGGAAATGGCCCTTGCTATGGGCGATCGAAAAAAAATCCGTGCCGTAGCAAATGCTATTGGCAAAAATCCCATTGCGCTCATTGTGCCCTGCCATCGCGTGGTTGGAAAGCATGGAGATTTGACGGGCTACATTGGAGGATTGTGGCGAAAACAACACCTTTTGGATGTCGAAAAAATTCATACCCAACCGACGCTGATCCCTTTGTTTCCGCCGCCAGTGGAGCACCATTGAACATCACCGAGCGAAACACTGATTGATGTGCTGTAGAGCATTCCGAAGGCTTTGTGCTTGCTCAGCGCAGAGCTCCATGTGATTTGTCCATTCAAGATACCGGCAAAACGCTAACGCACGCAAAACTGCTCAACATCTTTGCAATTATGGTTGAACTGTACCGAACAATCGTTCGGCAAACTGATGAAGTGAGCAATCAGAACTGCACCTTATAGCTCAACACAGGGATGAATGGCACCTGATACGCAGTGAGCAGTTGATTGGCCGTGGGGTCATAATATTCGCCTTGAACATTGCGATGATTGGTGGCATTTTGTATGTCTAAGGCCAAAGTGGTTGTGACCTTGTGATAATCGCGCCGAACACTTAAACGCAAATCCATTCTAAAGTACTCCTTCACTTTGGTCGTATACAGCAATTCTTCCTTGTACACGGTGGTGCCTTGTTGCTGCGAGGCTTCGTAATCAATAGGTGTTGTTCGCATACCATCATTGTAGAGCACACGCAGATTTATACCAATGACCCTTCGTTTGTTGTTCTTGTTCCAATTCATTTCCTTACCTGCTGTAAACGTAGCGCTTCTATTGGCATTGAAACGCGTGTTGCGCCAAGTTCCATCGTTGGCTTTATATCGCGAATCGTACAATGAAGCAGAAAGCAAGAAGTAAAAGTTATTGTGCGTGTACTGCTCAAAGGTCAACTCAACGCCATAATTTCGACCTATTCCATCATTTTTCATAGGCTCAGTGATATAGTTTTCGACCACATTAAACGCGGCCAAAGGGTTTTTCGGATCAATCGCAACAGGCACATCAAAGAGATACTGATAATATGTTTCGAGTTTGAGATGCAGATAAGGATTGAGTAAGCGATCCATTCCCACCACGAGATGA
>CANHSF010000031.1 GCA_947463065.1 Flavobacteriales bacterium
CCATTCCAATGCTAGCGCGATGGTATGCCCACAGCGTATAGTTGGATGGAATTACTGGAGGCCAAGAATTGAGCTGGTGCTGTCGCGATATGGACGCAGTTTTATAGCGTCTTGGTGTTTGCTCAGTATTGAATTAACACGATAGTGAAATTTCAGACAAAGGATGCTCGGATAATCCCAAGCGAAGGGTGATTCACCCAAAAATCGTTGTCTAGCGCAGATATAGCCGATGATGCAAACAAAGCGATTAAATGGGCAAAGTGCTGTGCGCGACGCTTTGTGTTTGGATTTATTCCGGATGATATATGTTGCAAATGTCCGGACCTACGGAATAAAATTCGGTCGGCTTTCTATTCAATGCGGGTGCTGCCAATCCTTTGTCCAGTGTGATGGGCGATGACAAAATGCGCGCCTCATCCCAAAGATTGGCGTTCAGCCACGACTGAAGGGTGCGTTGTCCTCCCTCGATCAAAATGCTGCCGATGCCGCGCTCCAAAAGGGGTTCAAGTAGGGAATGGAGGTCAAAGGGTGGCGCAACATAGAGCACTTGAGTTGTGCTTTTAGTCGGATCACCTTCTTGGATTACGAGCAGTGGTAGCCCGTCGTGGCGCATGGGGTGATCTTGCGGCAGCCTTCCGTGCGGATCGACTACAATGCGCAGCGGTTGCGGTCCAGAGGCGTAGCGAATGTTAAGTTGTGGTCGATCGTTGATGGCGGTTTGAACGCCGATTAAAATCGCCGACTCTTGGGTGCGCCATTGATGCACCAAGGCTTGTGCAGCAGGTCCGCTGATGGCATAGCTGCCCACCTCATGACCGCTGCGTTCGATATCCATGAAGCCATCAGTGGACTGGGCCCATTTCAATACAATGTACGGGCGTCGCGATCGGATACCACACAGAAATCGTTTGTTGAGTGTTTTGCATTCCTTCTCCAAAACGGGTCCGATGACCTCAACGCCATGCTCGCGCAGTTTGTTGAGCCCTCGCCCTGCCACCAGGTCAAACGGATCTTCCATGCCATACACCACTTTTGGAATTCCATGTTGAAGAATGAGGTCGGAGCAAGGCGGTGTTTTTCCAAAGTGGCTGCACGGTTCCAAATTCACATAGAGTGTAGATGTTTTGAGCAATGCTTTGTCCTTGACTGCGGCGATGGCGTGGACCTCGGCATGCGGCCCGCCGTAATTGGCATGGTATCCCTCACCGATAATGGTGTCTTGGTGTACGACGAGCGCCCCCACAAGTGGATTGGTGCGGGTGAAGCCCAGCCCAAGGCGTGCCAATTCCAAACACCTCAACATGTAGTTATCGTGGGACATGCAGCGAAGGTAGAGTGCAGTAGCGAATAACCCAAAATCAAGGGGAGAAGCACGGCGCGGTGTCGGCTTTTTCATCGCGGCCCGAAGGATCATGGCGTCAGATCAGGTCTTTTGTTTTAGCTAATGGCATGTAAATGAAAGGTATACCGGTAAGTCTGTACACAAGCTACTGTTTTTTAACAGGAATTAATATAAAAAAGGTACTTTGTATTGCATAGAACATGACAATGTACATATCTTTGCCAAGTCAATTACACAACACAATTACGTTTACCATGAAAACCACATTTTTGAAATCGTTCGCCATTGTAGCCATGACCGCTACTTTTTATGCCATTACGGTGGCATTCACTGCAGTTGGCAGCACCGGGGATCGTCGTTTTTTGGAGGAGGAATCCGCAACTGAAAGGCCCCAGAGCATCGAGCAGTGGGTGACCCGTCAATTGGGTTATCCTCGGTTGTTGGACCGCTCAGAGGAGGTAGTTCCTGTGATTTTGGAGCTGCATGTGGATCACAGCGGAAGGGTGCAAATTTTGAGCTGTGCAACCGACAGGCCGGAGCTCGCAGAATACATCGCCGGGCAGCTCAATGGCGAAATGGCCGCCATCGAATCCTCTAGTTTTAACAGGGATTTTGAGATCAAGATCAATTTTCGACACATGTAATCACGTTCGTTTTCCACAATAAAAAGGATCCAATATGGACATAGAAAATGCAAAAGCGCAAATGCGCAAAGGGGTGCTGGAGTTTTGTATTCTCGGCGTCTTACAGCGCGGAGAGGCCTATCCCAGCGATATCATTGGTGCGCTCAAAGAGGCCCAATTGATCGTGGTCGAAGGGACATTGTATCCCTTGCTCACGCGACTCAAGAACGATGGTTTGCTCCATTATCGGTGGGAAGAGAGTTCCAGTGGACCACCGCGCAAATATTATTCGATCACTGAAGAGGGCAGACAGTTTTTGGTCGAGCTCCAAAAAACATGGGACACCTTGTCTTATGCCGTTACTAAAACCCAACAACCTCAATAACCAAGAGCTATGAATAAAACCATTTCAATCAACCTCGGCGGAAGTGTCTTCAATATCGAAGAGCTGGCTTATGACCGCCTCAAACATTACCTCGATCAAATCAGAACCAACCTCGAAGAACCGCATTTGGCCGATGAGGTGATGGCGGATATCGAATTGCGCATTGCCGAGCTTTTCAAGGAGCGCATGTCCACGGTCAAGAACGTGATCGTGCCCGAGGATGTAGAGCATATCGTGCAGGTTATGGGACGTCCTGAGGATTACGGTTCAGGTCGCGCAAAACAGGAATCGCAAAGCACAGGTTCCTCGCGCGAGTCTTTTCGCCAAGAGTCGTCACGAAACAGAAACCGCAGAGTTTTCCGCGATAGTGAGGACGCCGTAGTGGGTGGCGTTTGCTCGGGGTTGAGCCATTATTTTGGATGGGATCCAATCATCCTGCGCATTCTTGCGGTGTTGTTGGCGCTGGTATCCTTTGGTTCGGCTGCCTTGGGCTACATCCTTGTTTGGGCTTTGGTTCCCGAGGCACGCACCACGCCTGAGAAATTGCAAATGCGCGGTGAGCCCGTCAATATTGAGAACATCAGTCGCTTTGTCAATGAAGAGGCGGCCAAAGCTTCGCAAAACATCAACAAAGCCACTAGGCGTTTCAATGCGTCCTCCGCAAAAATGGCGCAAGGGGCAGGTTCTGTTTTGGGAAAAGTAATCGGTTTGGTGCTATGCATGTTCGGTGTTGCCTTGTTGTTTGGCTTGATGGTGGCCATCACAGCCGCCGATGCCGAGGCATTTGGATGGTCTGTTGATTTTTTTAGCACCCACATTTGGGAGGATCCCTCCATGGGGCTTTGGATCATGCTGTCCGTTGTATTGTTGCTCGGTGCTCCGGCTCTTGGCATGCTCTACCTGGGACTGCGTCTGCTCATCAACGCCAACAAGCGCATTCCTTTTTTGGGTGGCGCGCTCACCGGCTTGTTTATCATTGGTCTGGTCATGGCCATTTGGTGTGGAACCACAGTGGCACGTGAGTTTGCTCGCCATGCCGAATTCAAAACCGAGCTGACGTTGCCAACTCAAGAATCTAGCGACACGCTATTCGTGAGAGCCATTCCCAATAACTACTTCAAAGGCAGAAATGAAAATCATCGTGCCATCGCTGATTTGGTGCAGGCCGAAGGAGATAGTCTCTTTTACGGCGAGCCTATTTTTGTGCATTTCGAGTCAACCGACGAGCCCAATTTTAAGGTGCGCATCCTTCAAAACAGCGAGGGTCGAAACCTCAACGAGGCGGGGGAATTGGCCAATCGAATCCAATACAACCACGCTATTGAGGGCAATGTACTCGCCTTGGGAACGGTATTTAGCACGCCAGTGACAGACAAGTACCGCGGCCAAAATGTGCAGGTTACCATCTTTGTGCCTCAGGGCAAAAAGGTGCACATCGGCCAAAACATTTCGTGGCTTTCCTGGATGGACGAAGACGATGAGAACAAGGTGTTTACCATGTGCGATGAAGGCCTTAAACTCAAGTGCCGCAACGGAAAGTACGACTCAGAAGAATCGAATACGCTTGCTCCAGGCGATACCTTGACGGAAGAATAATTGCCGGCGTGAAGTCATCATTGCCCCAACAAGGCTGTCTCCCATTCGAGGCAGCCTTTATTTTTTGTTGGCCACAAAGTCTAATGATTGAGCGAGCCCGAGCGATTCGCCTTGCTTGCGCATGTATTCGAAAGCCTCGTCGAAGTCATTTGCGATGAGTCCATCTAGAATGGCGTCTTTGATGGCATTTTTGATTACGCCAACTTCTCGGCACGGCTGAAGGCCAAAGAACGACATGATCAATTCGCCGCTGACAGGCGGTTGAAAATTGCGAATATGATCTTTCTTTTCAACCTCTTCCAATTTGATTTTGACCAACTCATAGTTGGCCAAGTACTTTTTCACCTTCGCCTCGTTTTTGGAGGTGATATCGGCTTTGCATAGCAACATGAGATCGTCGATGTCGTCGCCGGCTTCAAACAGGAGACGTCGAATTGCGCTGTCGCTAATTTCTTCTTTGGTCAATGCAATAGGCCGCAGATGCAATTGCACCAATTTTTGGACATACTTCATTTTTTCGTCCAACGGCAATTTGAGTCGGGCAAAGATTTTTGGCACCATGCGCGCACCAAGTTCTTCATGGCCGTGAAAAGTCCAGCCATTGCCTTCCTCGAATCGTTTGGTGGCAGGTTTGGCTATATCGTGCATGACGGCGGCCCAGCGCAACCACAGGTCATCGGTGGTGGTGCATAAATTGTCCAGCACTTGAATGGTGTGGTAGAAATTGTCTTTGTGGGCCAGTCCATTCCTTTTTTCGATGCCATGCAATTTGACCATTTCCGGAAAAAACTGGTGCAAGAGCTTTAGATCAAACAAGAGCTTGAACCCGATGGATGGCTTTCGGCAAAGCATGATTTTGTTGAGTTCAACATGGATGCGTTCCATGCTGATAATTTTCAAACGATCGGCATTGCGGGCAATGGCCTCTTTGCTGGCATCGTCAATGTGGAAGCCCAATTGGTTGGCAAAGCGCACGGCCCGCATCATCCGCAATGGGTCGTCGCTATATGTGGAGTCTGGAGCCAATGGCGTCCGCAGGATCTTTTTTTCCAAATCGCTCATGCCGTCGAATGGGTCCACCAAAGAACCAAAACGTCCGGGCAACAAGTCGATGGCCAATGCGTTGATGGTAAAGTCGCGGCGGCGCTGGTCGTCTTCGATTGTCCCGGCCGAAACACTGGGTTTGCGGGAATCGGGGCTGTAGCTTTCTTTTCGAGCGCCAACAAATTCCAGATCCAATCCTTGGTACTTGAAATGAGCGGTGCCGTAGGTTTTGAAGTAGTCTACTTTTTTGATTCCTAAGCGTTTGGCAACGCGTCGAGCGAGTTCGATGCCATCGCCGGTGGTGACAAAATCGATGTCGGTGACCGAGCGTTTGAGGAAAAGGTCACGCACAAAACCTCCAATGACGTAGGCTTCGCTTTGCATAGCCAAGGCTTCCTCACCAATCAGGGTGAAGAGCGGTAGCTGGAGATGGGAGCCGACATTCATGCGCAGGATCTACAAAAAAAACGGGTGCAAAGGAACGAAATCCCGCGTCACATCAAAACGTAATTTTCAGCATCGATGGAAGTTGGTGGCTAAAAATGCACTGAGGTCCAATTTCTTTTTGGGCACGGAGAAAATATATTGTACATTTGCAGCCCTGAAAAAGAAACCATTGCGATGGTTTTTGACGAAGGCTCGCATAATAATCACTAAAAAAAGTATTGGCATGTACCTTACAAAAGAAAAAAAACAAGAGTTTTTTACAAAATTCGGTAAAACTGAAAAGGACACCGGATCAGCGGAAGCACAAATTGCTTTGTTCACCTTCCGTATCAGTCATTTGACTGAGCATTTGAAAGTCAACAAGAAGGACTTCGGCACCCAGCGTTCGTTGATTAAATTGGTGGGCAAGCGCAGAAGTTTGTTGGATTATCTTCACAAAAACGACATTACACGTTACAGAGCAATAGTTAAAGAACTTGACCTCCGTAAGTAAAAGGTTATACTAGCAAATGCTAGGCGCAAAGGGCAATTCACGTGATTGCCTTTTTGTGTTTTATTATCGCTATACATTTTAATAGTTTCGAAACAAATGAATTACGAATTAGTAACGAAGACAATTGACCTGGGAGATGGTCGTCCAATTACCATTGAAACCGGTAAATTGGCCAAGCAAGCTCACGGTTCTGTTGTTGTTCGACAAGGGGATACGATGCTCCTTGCGGCCGTGGTGGCTGCAGAAGAGGCAAAGGAGGGCGTAGACTTCTTACCATTGACCGTTGAATACCGCGAGAAATATGCTGCAGCCGGACGTTTTCCGGGCGGTTATTTCAAGCGCGAAGCTCGTCCTTATGACGACGAAATCTTGGTGGCACGCTTGATCGACCGCGCGTTGCGCCCCATGTTCCCAGACGATTTCCACGCGGATGTCCAAGTGGTGGTCAATCTTATCAGCGCAGACAAAGAAAATATGTCCGATAGCTTGGCAGGTTTGGCCGCATCAGCGGCGTTGGCTTGTTCAGATATCCCATTCAACGGCCCCATCAGCGAAGTGCGTGTTGCTCGCGTTGATGGTAAGTTCGTTGTAAATCCAACCTGGAGCGATTTGACCCGCGCCGATTTGGAGCTTATGGTAGCGGGCAGCGCCGACAGCATCGTGATGGTGGAAGGCGAAATGCTCGAGGTGAGCGAAGACGAAATGATCCAAGCTTTGGAAGTGGCCCACGCCGCCATCAAAGTGCAGGTGCAAGCGCAATCAGAAATGGCTGCTCAAGTGAGCAAAGCCGCTGTGAAACGTTCTTACGATCACGAGCCCAAAAACGAAGAATTGAAAAAATCGATTTGGGACGAGTGTTACCAAAAATATTATGACGCGGCCAAAACGCCAAGCGGCAAGAAGGAGCGCGGTGCGGCATTCGCTGCCATCGAAGACGCCTTCAATGCTCGTTTTACCGAAGAGGAATTGTCGGCCAACAAGTTTTTGTTGCACAAATTCCATCACGATTGTGTGAAGGATGCTATGCGCAACATGATTCTTGAGGAAGGTTTGCGTCTGGACGGTCGCTCCACAACGCAGATTCGTGCGATTTGGTCAGAAATTGACTATTTGCCAGGTACTCACGGATCAAGCGTGTTTACCCGCGGTGAAACCCAAAGCTTGACCACTTTGACATTGGGCACAAAACTCGATCAGCAAATGATCGACAGTGCAGTAATGCCCCGCGAAGATCGTTTCTTGTTGCACTACAATTTCCCGCCGTATTCCACCGGTGAAGCACGTCCGATTCGTGCAACCAGCCGCCGCGAAATTGGTCATGGCAACTTGGCATTGCGCGCTTTGAAGCCTGTGATTCCAGATGCAGCAGCATGTCCGTATACCATTCGAATCGTGAGCGATATCTTGGAATCAAACGGTTCGTCTTCCATGGCTACCGTTTGTGCAGGAACATTGGCATTGATGGATGGTGGTGTTCAAATCAAAGCTCCGGTTTCCGGAATTGCGATGGGCTTGATCACCAACAGTGACAATTCTAAATACGCCATTCTCTCAGACATTCTCGGCGACGAGGACCATCTCGGCGATATGGACTTTAAGGTGACCGGAACGGCCAAAGGCATTACCGCTTGCCAAATGGATATCAAGATCAAAGGGTTGAGCATGAAAATGGTCAAGGATGCCCTCGAACAAGCTAAGGCCGGTCGTTTGCACATTTTGGGTGAAATGATGAAAACCATCGATAAGCCACGTACAGATTACAAACCGCATGCACCACGTATCGTTTCGTTTGAAATCCCATCCGATACCATCGGAGCCGTAATCGGCCCAGGCGGTAAAGTGATTCAGGAAATCCAAAAGACGACCGGTGCTGTGATCACCATTTCTGAGGTGAACAACAAAGGCGTGGTAGAAGTAGCGGCCACCAATAAAGAGGCTTTGGATAACGCAGTGAAGAGTGTCAAGAACATTGCTTTCCCTGCGCAGATTGAGGTGGGTGAGATCTACGAAGGTGTTGTAAAAAACATTCAGGCCTTTGGAGCGTTTGTTGAAATATTGCCCAAGCAAGATGCGTTGTTGCACGTAAGTGAGATTGCATGGACGCGCGTTGACAACGTGCGCGATGTGCTCAAAGAAGGCGACCGTTTGGAGGTGAAGGTGATCGGCAAAGACCCGAAGAACGGCAAATACAAACTTTCTCGCAAAGTTTTGTTGCCCAAGCCCGAGGCAGCCTCGAACTAATGAACGCCTGAACAAGGCAGAGTTTAACTAAGAAGAGAGCATGAGACAGTTAAAAATAACGAAACAGGTTACCAACCGTGAAACAGCATCGTTGGACAAATACCTCCAAGAAATCGGACGTGTCGATTTGATTACGGCCGAAGAGGAGGTTGAATTGGCAAAGCGCATCAAGGCAGGCGATCAGTTTGCTTTGGAGAAATTGACCAAAGCCAACCTGCGTTTCGTGGTGTCTGTTTCTAAACAATATCAGAATCAAGGTTTGTCCTTGCCGGATTTGATCAACGAAGGAAACCTCGGGTTGATCAAAGCCGCTCAGCGTTTTGATGAGACCCGTGGATTCAAATTCATCTCCTATGCAGTGTGGTGGATTCGTCAGTCCATTTTGCAAGCATTGGCAGAGCAGTCGCGGATTGTTCGTCTGCCTTTGAATAAAATCGGATCGATCAACAAAATCAACAAGGCGTTCGCAAAATTGGAACAAGAGTTTGAGCGTCCTCCAACACCAGCCGAATTGGCCGAGGTGCTGGAGATGACCTTGGACGAGGTGAAGCAAAGTTTGCGCAACAGTGGCCGCCATGTCAGCATGGATGCTCCATTGAAAGATGGCGACGACAGCAGCAGCACCATGTACGATGTTTTGCAGACCAACGACACACCGTCGCCAGATGTGGATTTGTTGCACGAGTCCTTGCGAAAGGAGATCGAACGCTCATTGCGCACACTCACCAGCCGCGAGGCCGATGTCATTCGACTGTATTTTGGACTCAACGGAGAGCATCCGCTCACGCTAGAGGAAATCGGTGAGCGTTTTGATTTGACCCGCGAACGTGTGCGTCAAATCAAGGAGAAGGCCATTCGCCGTCTCAAACACACCAGCCGCAGCAAAATGTTGAAGTCTTATCTGGGATAATCTTTGACAAGTACTCATTTCGCCGGGGGGCGAATTGGGGTTAATCATGTTAAGAAAGACGCCTTCGGGGGTCTTTCTTTTTTTTGGGCTTAGCTTACCAAGAGTTGTGTTCATTTATTCCACTTTTTCGGTGGGGTTTAAGCCACTTGAAGCCTATATTCGACACGTTGAACAGATTTTACGGCATAGCCCAAGATTGTCAGGTGTTCGGGTGTAATGATCGTAAGGTTTTCAATGGGATTTTTGAAACCAACCAATCAATCAAATTCATTTTTTCAATGAAAAAAATTTACTCCTTTTTATCAGTAATGACGGTTGCGATGGCCATGCATGCGCAAACGTTCTCAGACGCAACCAATCTGTTGCCTTCCTCTTACCACAGCGGTAATTGCACGGGTGTGGCAGACATGAACAGCGATGGTTTGGATGACATTATCATTCTCGACAACAGCAACGAATTGAAGATCGCTTACCAACAAGGCGATGGTAGTTTTACCGTCAGTTCGTTTGGTACAGTGAGTAACGAACAACAATGGGGAATGTGTGTGGGCGACATCGACAACGATGGCCACATGGATGTGATGGTCGGCGGCTATTATGATGCAGTGCACATCATCAACATCAACGGCCCGGGCGACTACACCCAAATCGATCAAGATTGGGCAAGCATTTTCATGCAGGCCTGCAATTTTGCCGATATCAACAACGATGGATGGTTGGATGGATTTGCTTGCCACGACGATGGCCACAGCGCTATTCTAGCCAACAACGGTTCGGGTACATTGGGCGATGGTACTTCGTGGATCAATCTGGACTTCAGTGCAACCGACGATAGCGGCAATTATGGCACCGTTTGGAGCGATATCGATCGCGATGGAGACATCGACTGCATGATCGCTAAATGCCGCCAGTTTGTCAACGATCCCTACGATGCCCGACGCACAAACGTATTGTTGATCAACGATGGCAATAACAACTACACCAACCAAGCTGCTGCCCGCGGTTTGGTGAACTTGCAACAGTCTTGGACCACCGATATGGCCGATGTGGACAACGATGGTGACTTCGATTGTTTGTTGACGACGCACTCCGGTACATTGGAACTGTATGCCAACGATGGCAACGGATACTTCACCAACGTAACTGATGGATCAGGCCTCGCTGTTCCGGGCTTTTTCCTTCAAGCGAAAATGGCCGATATGGACAACGATGGTTTTGTAGATTTGATGCATGCCGGTGGTTCACACCGCTATTTCCGCAACAACGGTGACATGACCTTTACATTGGTCAACAATACCTTCCCCAACGGCGATACCATGCACAGCTTTGGAATCGGTGACTTGAATCACGACGGAAGTTTGGATGTGTACGCCAGCTATGGCGATGGTTACAACGATCCAGATATGCAAAACGAAGATATGCTTTGGATGAACAATGGCAACAACAACAACTGGATCGCTTTTGACTTGGAAGGAACAACCAGCAACAAAGGCGCGGTTGGAGCAATCGTTGAAATTCATGGTCCTTGGGGCGTTCAAATTCGCGAGGTTCGTGCAGGTGAGAGCTACGGTATCAGCTGTTCTTTCAATTGCCACTTCGGTATCGGCACCTCCAACGTGGTAGAATACGCCATCGTACATTGGCCAAGCGGCAACGCGCAAGTGATTGATGCTCCGGCGATCAACACCTACCACAACATTTCCGAAGTGGAGTGCACACCGCCAACAGCTCAAATCTCTGCCAACGGTGACATCGTCATGTGTCCCGGTGAGTCCGTTACATTGCAAGTAGACAATGCAGGTGGTGAATACCAATGGAACAATGGTTCAACTTCAGCTTCTATTGTTGTGACCAACAGCGGCACATACAGCGTCAACGTTTGGGATGCCTTGGGATGTGTGGGCGAGTCCAATGAAATCAATGTCATCGTTCAGCAGGATGAAGCACCAACTGTAGCGGCCAATGGCGATCTGGAATTCTGCGAAGGGTTCTCGGTGCAATTGGTTTCAAGTCCTGGCAATGCATACCTCTGGAGCAACGGTTTGACCAGTCAAGCAATTTCTGTTACTGAGCCAGGCGATTACTCCGTAACCGTTACCGGTGGCTGCGAGCAATTGACTTCCTCAACAACAACCATCTTTGTATTCGATTCTCCCGATGCACCATCGGCAGCCGATGTGACCATCACCGAATCAAGCGCAGTAGAATTGACAGCTACAGGCGAAAACCTCAATTGGTACGATGCAGCCGATGCTTCTGTTCCTGTGGGTAGCGGCAACTCTTTTGTAACTCCTGTATTGACAGGTACGACATCGTATTGGGTGGCTGGATCTACTGTTTACGGTGGCGCTGAAGGAACTGGCGGTAAATCAGACCAGGAACTCAATGCAGAAGGGGTGTATCACAACAACACCGGGTTTTATTTGGTGTTTGATGCCAACGAAGACATCACCTTGGAAAGCGTGAAAGTGTTTGCTGAAAGTGCAGGTAACAACCGCGAAATTCAATTGGTACAGGGCAATGTGGTATTGGCTTCGACTACAGCAGATGTTGTAGCTGGTGAAAACGTATTGACATTGAACTTCAGCGTCCCTGCAGGTACGGGATACGGTTTGAAAGCCAATACACAAAACCACGGCTTCTGGAGAGACAAGAATTTGCAGGTGGCAGCTCCATACGGATTCCCCTATGATCTCAACGGTTTGGCTACAATCACAGGTACAAACGTGAACAACCCCGATGACCAAGACAACTATTACTACTACTTCTACGATTGGACGGTATCTACACCTTCTTTCGCTTGCGAAGGACCACGCGAAGAGGTTGTTGTATCGCTTGTTGGCATTGAAGAGTTGGAAAGTGTGGCATCGTTGTCGGTTTTCCCCGTTCCTGCAAACGATGTATTGAACGTGAGCTTCCAAACCATCACCAACGAAGCCATGCAATTGGTAATCTACAATGCAATGGGTCAAGCGGTAATGACACAGAATGTATTCAGCAATGTAGGCAAGAGCCAAGTGGATATCTCAGTAGCTGATTTGGCTGCAGGTGTATATCAATTGGAAATTGTAAAAGGTTCAGCTCGCTCTGCAACCAAATTTGTGAAACAATAATTGGATCAATCCTACCATAAAAAAGCCCTCCGGAAACGAAGGGCTTTTTTTATTGGTGCCTGTCAAATGCTTTGAGTTCCTGATAGAGCTTGTGCACCGGCAGACCCATGACATTGAAATAGGATCCCTCCAAGGATGAGATACCAACCAACCCAATCCAGTCCTGTGCACCATAGCTTCCGGCTTTGTCATATGGCGTGTAGTGATCCACATAAAAGGCCAATTCTTCTGGGCTTAGTTTGGAGAATGTGACTGCGGTTCTATCATAAAATCCGCGGTGTTCGGACACCGTAGTTAAACCAACCGCGGTGTACACCTCATGCGATCGACCATTGAGCATTTGAAGCATGTCCAAGGCCTCATTGCGGTCGGCTGGTTTGTTGAGCACTTTTCCATCCACCCAAACCACCGTGTCGGCAGTGATCAATAGCTCGTTGGGATGGAGGGTTGGACGGTACGCCTCGGCTTTGATGGTGGCGAGATACATGGGGATTTCGTGGGCCTGCAAATGGGCGGGAAATGCTTCGTCCACCTCTATCGTTCTGACCTCGAAGGGGAGGCCCAGATCAGATAGGAGCTGCTGCCTGCGCGGACTTTTGGAGCCCAAAACAAGCTGATGGGTCAATTGGAGCATAGATCAATTTTAAGGTGCAAAGTAAATCGCATCGGCCCAAAGTGCACCTCTGTTCAGAAATATCCTGCAAGAAGCGGAATAGCCAACCATCCTGCCTCTTAAGGTGTTATTTTTGCACGCTATGAAACAGCACGAGTCCATTCTAATCCTCGACTTTGGTTCGCAAGTCACCCAACTTATTGCGCGTCGGATCAGAGAATCCAATGTTTATTGCGAAATCCATCCCTGGAATAAAGCCCCCGATGAGATTCCGGGCATGCGCGGTGTCATTTTCAGCGGAAGCCCATTTTCGGTTCATCAAGAGGGTGCACCCATGCCGGACATCCACCGTTGGATCGGAAAATTTCCTGTTCTGGGCATTTGCTACGGAGCCCAGTTGATTGCGCATTTGTCGGGCGGAAGTGTCGTGCGATCTACTCATCGCGAATACGGTCGCGCGCATTTGACCCATTTGCTGCACAATCCCATTCTCGAGGGTATTCCAATGCAATCCCAGGTATGGATGTCACACGGCGATACCATTGCCGATGCCGGACCCGATGCCGAAATAATTTGCAGTACCCGAGATGTACAATGTGCAGGATATCGCCTAAAGGGAAAAGAGGTGTATGCAGTGCAATTTCACCCCGAAGTATATCACAGCACTGACGGCAAAGCGCTGTTGAGCAATTTTGTGATCGGAATATGCGGTTGCAAAGGCGATTGGACGCCCAATTCATTTGTGGACGAAACAGTAGATCGACTCCAACACCAATTGGGCAACGGCAAGGTGATCATGGGATTGAGCGGTGGTGTGGATAGCACAGTGGCGGCTGTATTGATCCATCGCGCCATTGGCAATCGATTGCAGTGCATTTTTGTGGACAATGGTTTGTTGCGCAAGAATGAGTTTGAAGACGTGCTGGAAAGCTACCGCGGCATGGGATTGCAAGTCAAGGGGGTGGATGCATCCAATCTTTTTTATTCCGCACTGCAAGGCTTAACAGATCCAGAGAAAAAACGAAAGGCGATAGGGGCCACCTTCATCGATGTTTTTGACCAAGAGAGCAAACTGCACGATGATGCGCAATGGCTCGGTCAAGGCACAATTTATCCCGATGTGATCGAAAGCGTCAGCGTCAGTGGCGGTCCGTCACAAACCATCAAAAGCCATCACAATGTGGGTGGATTGCCCGATTACATGAAGTTGCAGGTGGTGGAGCCATTGCGATTGTTGTTCAAGGACGAAGTGCGCAGAGTGGGGCACGCGCTTGGAATAGATCCTGTTATACTCGGGCGGCATCCCTTTCCTGGACCGGGTTTGGGCATACGCATATTGGGCGACATCACGCGCGAAAAGGTAGCTTTGCTGCAGGAGGCCGATCACATTTGGGTGAAGTGTTTGCGCGATGCAGGATTGTATGATCAAGTATGGCAAGCCGGGGCCATTTTGTTGCCCATTCAAAGTGTAGGAGTAATGGGGGATGAGCGCACCTACGAGAAGACCATTGCATTGCGTGCGGTGAGTTCGACCGATGGAATGACAGCCGACTGGAGCCGTTTGCCGCATGATTTTTTGGCAGAGGTGAGCAATGAAATCATCAATAAAGTCAAAGGCATCAATCGCGTGGTGTACGACATCAGCTCCAAACCACCGGCTACCATCGAATGGGAATAGATGTGGCATTGTTTTTATGAAAGAGAACGCCGAAAGGAACCGAATCAAAAGGGAAAATAGAATTATGAAGTATACTGCTTTATTGTGTTATTGCGTGATCGTCATGTTGTTCAGTGCATGTGCGAGCCATGCGCAGATTTCAACGCGCACGGAGACCATCAATGGGGTGGAGTATGTTCTGCACACAGTGACCAAAGGGCAAACATTGTATTCGCTCTCCAAATTGTACCAATGCGATATCAATGATCTATCTGCTGCCAATCCCGGATCGGATGCCGGTTTGAAGGAAGGACAGGTTGTTCGAGTACCCAAGGCCAAAGCAACTGCGGTTAAGCCCGGGCAACGCACCCACGAAGTCAAAAAGAAAGAGACCTTGTTTTCCATCGCCAAGCAGTACGATGTTGAAGTCAACGATTTGATTGCAGCCAATCCAGGCTCGGATCAGGGGGTTAAAAAGGGACAAATGCTCATCATACCTGGACCCAAGCCAAAAGTCGAGGCGATTGTGTTGGACCGCGATTACTTCATACACAAAGTGCAAGCGGGCGAAACCATTTACAGCATTACCAAAAAGTACAATATACCACAAGAGGCATTGTACCAACTCAACGATGGATTAAAAGACGGATTGAAGGCGGAGATGGAAATTCGTATTCCTGGTGCAAAGCCTGCCGAATCCAACGCAATAGGCGTGTTGCCACGTGCAACAGATGGTAAGGTGGAGGTGCGCGGCCCGATGTACGAGAAGCGCTACGATATTGCATTGATGCTGCCCTTTTATGCCAATTACAAAGACACGATGGAAAGCCGCGACAAAAAACTGCGTGAAGTGTCGGTGCAAATGATGCGCGGTGCGATGATGGCGGCTGACACCTTAGAGAAGTATGGCCTGAAAGCGAATGTCCATATCTACGATGTGTTGGACAACAAGAAAATGATCGCTCCCATTGTTGCCAAATCGGAGATGAACGAGGTGGATGTTGTGATTGGTCCTACGTTCAAAGAACCGTTGAAAGAACTGACGCAATGGGCCAAGAACCGCGATACGCATGTCGTTGTGCCGGTGCAGCAGCCGGCTACGGTGTTGTTGCAATCGCCCAACATGTCCAAGGCTGTCGCTGGACCTACAACCCAATGGATCACCACTGCACGTTATATTCATAAGACCTATCCGGGGGCACAAATGGTGTTGGTCAACAGCAAAAATCTAGACGACATGAAATCGGTGAGTGCGTTCAAAGACGAATGGAAGGTACTTACTGGCGATTCAATGATTACCGAAGTGGTGGTGGCTGAGGTTTCGTCGCTCAATTTAAAAGACAAGATCAAAGCGGGCAAGAAAAACATAGTGGTGGTACCTACCAACGATAAAAAGGTGATCAACGCGGTATTCCGCACATTGGGCGATGGAGATATCGTGGTATTTGGCAATGAAAGTTGGGAGGATATGGAAATCATTTCCGTGGCCAACCGCAACAAATACCGTTTGCATTACCCCTTGACGACCTATTACGATACCACCGACCCGATGGTGAGTAAATGGATGGAGCAATACCGCAAACGGTACCGTTCAGAGCCCGGGAAGTTTGCAGCCTTGGGGTATGATTTGGTGCTGTTTTATGGCATGGGTTTGAAACAGTTTGGACACGATTTTCCCAACCACATGGAAGAGATCAAAGCCAAAACCATCGGCGATCAATTTGATTATTACAAAACAGGCTCCGAGTCGGGATTCGAGAACAAATACATTCACATCATCGGAACATCGGATTTCGAAGAAAAACAAGTCAACCAGTAAGAACAGCAGCGGCCGATGAATGCAGGATACACCAAAGAAGATGTCAGTGCGGCGTTTCGTGAGATACAAACTTCTATTTGTTTGGGATTGGAGGCCATTGATGGTGGCGAACACTTCTCGCGCGATGAGTGGCAGCACCACGACGGTGGAGGAGGATTGAGTCGGATTCTTACCCATGGAAGGGTGTTTGAAAAGGGAGGTGTCAATTTTTCTGCTGTAGAGGGCCGCTTGCCAGAGTTCATGAAGACCCGCGTAAACGCTTCGGCCACGCATTTTTTTGCCACGGGAGTCTCTTTGGTCATGCATCCCCACAGTCCATTGGTGCCTATTGTGCATGCCAATATTCGATACTTTCAAACCAATGCGGGCGATGCATGGTTTGGGGGAGGCATTGATCTTACGCCCATTTATGTCAATGTCCCGCAAGGCAAGCATTTTCACCAAACACTCAAGGCCACCTGCGACGCACACGGAGCAGATTATTACGATCGCTTTAAACGAGAAGCAGACGATTATTTTTTTATTCCCCATCGCAAAGAGACAAGGGGAATAGGAGGTATATTTTTCGATTATTTATCTGATAAACCGAATGATCGTTTGGTTTTTGATTTTGTCAAAGCGGTGGGTCACACCTTCATCAACGCTTATGGGCCTATCGCCGAAGAAAACAAGGCGCTGCCCTATACCGAGGATCAAAAAAAATGGCAGTGGATTCGCCGAGGTCGTTATGTAGAGTTCAATTTGGTTTACGATCGGGGTACCCGGTTTGGATTGGAAACCGGCGGTCGCATCGAGTCCATTTTGATGAGTTTGCCTGAACATGCCTCTTGGTTCTACAATCATCAGCCCCATGAACAATCACCGGAGGCAGAGAGTTCTAAATATTACAACAAAGGCATTGACTGGGTCAATCTTTGAATGAATCAAATCGCTGAAAATATCGCCGTCATTCGGGCGCAACTGCCGCCTCATGTCACCTTGGTAGCCGTGAGCAAAACCAAGCCGATCCAAGCCTTGCATGAGGCTTATTCTGCTGGTCAGCGCGATTTCGGTGAAAATTATGTGCAAGAACTTGAAGAAAAGGCTCAGCTTCTTCCCAAAGATATCCGCTGGCATTTTATTGGCCATTTGCAGTCCAATAAGGTCAAGTACATAGCGCCATTTGTGCATTTGATTCACGCGGTCGATAGTTTGAAATTGTTGGCCGAAATCGACAAACAGGCTGCCAAACACCAACGGGTTATCGATGCGCTATTGCAGGTGCATGTGTCCAAAGAGGAAACCAAGTTTGGTTGGGAGGCTGAGGAGATGCTGCAATCCAGTGCACAACTTTTTGGGTTTTCGCATGTCCGGATTCGTGGTCTTATGGCCATGGCCAGCAACACTTCAGACGAAGCGCAATTGGCCACTGAATTCGAGCAGGTGCATCATCTGATGACCGATTTGCAGGCCTTGCATCCCGAACGGAAGGCCGAACTGACTGTACTTTCCATGGGCATGAGCGGCGATTGGCCGCTGGCTGTGGCGCATGGAAGCAATATGATCCGCGTTGGATCAACTATTTTTGGTGTCCGCACCGCTGCTCCGATATAAATTTAAAAATCGATACGACGCCCATGTCAAAACGCAATACTATTCTTTATTTCTCCTTCGCACCGCTTTTGTTTTTGCTGAGTTATTATATCTCCCATCGGGTGTATGAGAAGTTTATGCTCAACGGCACCATGAGCAACGAAATGCAAAATAGACCATGGATTTACAGTGGTTTTTTGTTGTTTTTATACGTTGGTGCGTATTTCGTTTTTCGCGATATCTACCGCAAGGAAAAGCAATCTTAATCCATCTTCTACCAAAAACTTTCCCGATACGGAGTGGAGGGTAGTGGCTTCGTGCACCGCTTTTCATACCGCTCATCGTGGGTCAATTGCACAAGGAGTGGCACGCCCATACAAAAACGCTTTCCGCTTCATTGGCTGCATTTGATCGGCCAATTCAGGTGTATCGAAAAGACCAATCGAAGCTCCAACTGCTTTTTGTAGAGCAAAAAAAAACTGCCGGAAGGCAGTTTTTAAAACGTGTACAAATGTTGTTATTCGACAATTTCTACGCGGGTCATTTTGTCCCCCATGCCGATTTGATCGATGATATCCAACCCTTCCACTACTTTGCCGAAGCAGGTGTGGTTGCGGTCGAGATGAGCCGTGTTGTTGCGTGAATGGCAGATAAAGAATTGCGATCCACCGGTATTGCGACCCGCATGGGCCATGCTCAATACGCCGCGATCGTGGTATTGATTGTTGCCATCGAGTTCACAGTTGATTTTGTAACCTGGGCCGCCTGTGCCGGTTCCGTGAGGGCAACCGCCTTGGATCACGAAATCTGGAATGACGCGGTGAAAGGTCAAACCATCGTAGTAACCGCTTTCGGCCAACTTGATAAAATTGGCAACGGTATTGGGCGCGTCTTCATGGAAGAACTCAATCTTCATGTCGCCTTTTTCTGTGTGTATTATCGCTTTTTTCATGTGCTTATTTGAATGCATCGAAGCCGGTAACGTCCATACCAGTGATCAATAGGTGAATGTCATGTGTGCCTTCGTAGGTGATCACCGATTCGAGGTTCATCATGTGGCGCATTACAGGGTATTCGCCTGTGATACCCATACCTCCAAGCATTTGGCGCGCATCGCTCACGATTTGTTTGGCCATAGCGATGTTGTTGCGTTTGGCCATTGAAATTTGTGCTGTAGTCGCGCGGCCCTCGTTGCGGAGTTGACCCAAGCGCAAAGTGAGCAATTGGGCCTTGGTGATTTCGGTGATCATTTCGGCCAGCTTCTTTTGTTGCAATTGGAAAGCGCCGATGGGCTTGCCGAATTGGATACGCTCTTTGGAATATTTCAAAGCCACATCGTAA
>CANHSF010000032.1 GCA_947463065.1 Flavobacteriales bacterium
AGCATGGCTTTCAATGCGCTTTCCGATGGAAAACTCTGCATGCCGAATTCGCTCATGAAGCGCGGTATTTTGGTGTTCATCACCTCAAAGGGTTCTTCGTCGTGCCAAACGCCCCAGTAATGCGAATCCCCTTCCGTGAAGCTGCGGACATCACCGCGGCCGAAGCGGGGCGAGCTTTCCCAATAATCGAGGTCGGTGTTGTCTTTTACGGCTTTTCCCAAAGTGAGATCAAAAATGTCTTTGTAAGCTCGCCATAGTTTGGCTTTCTGTTTTTCGTTGAGGCCTTGTTGCCACCCCCAGCGTTCCCATCCTTCTGCGTTTTCATTGTTTCCGCACCACAGCGCCATACAGGGGTGGTTGCGCAGTCGAATGGTTTGTTCGTTGGCTTCGGCGATCACATTGGTGACGAATAAGCTATCGGCTGGATACATGCTGCAAGCGAACATAAAATCTTGCCAGACCATAATAACGTTTTGATCACAGAGATCGTAGAAATAGTCATCTTCGTAATTGCCACCTCCCCAAACGCGAAGCATGTTGATGTTCGCTTTTTTGCATTGCGCAATGAGGTTTTCGTAGTCGGTGGGTTTGGCTTGTCCCGGGAAATATGCAATGGGGATGTAATTGGCACCTTTGATGAAGACGGGATTGTCGTTCAGCTCAAAGTAAAAAGACTCGCCAATGGAGTCGCGCTCGGTTTTGAGTTTGATTTTGCGAAAACCATGGCGAACGAGCGTTCGGTCGAGGAGTTGATCGCCGTGGGTAATTTCAATATCGAAGGTGTATAGATTGGGAACCCCTTGTCCATTGCACCACCACCGATAGGGGTATGCCATGGTGATGGGCAGTTTGATCAGGTTATTGCCCTTTTTGATTTCAATGTCAGTTTCAAACTTTTCGTTTGTTTTGTCCACGTCAATTCGCACATGTGCATTTCGATCGGAGGTGGAGTGAATGGTCAATTCGATTTGTATCTCCGATTGTGCGTTGGTTTCGTTCAGTGATCTTAAATAGGTGTTTTGGATAAGGATATTGTCGTAGGCGATGATTTCGATGGGCTTTGTAATGCCGCAGGTGAGCAGTTTGGGGCCCCAATCCCAACCATAATGGTATTGAGGTTTGCGCGAAATGGCACGAATAGCTTCACCGGGAAGAGGATAATACAAGGTTTGTAGACGAGCATTTCCGACAGGAATAGGCGATTGGAACTCAATTCGAATGATGTTTTGGCTGGATTTCAGAAGTTTTTTTACATCAATTTCCCAGCTTCGGTGCGCATTGTCGGCTTCCAAAACCTTTTCTCCATTGAGGTATACAGTGGCATACGTATCTAAGCCGTTGAAGCGCATGCGTTGCACTTCACGGTCTCGGATGAGATCGTCCACAGCGAAGGGCTCGGATTCATATACCCAGTTTTTCTCCCCCACCCATTGGCAGTCCTTTTCATTGGTGCCAAGGAATGGATCTTTTATTTTGCCTGCGCGCATCAAGTCGGTGTGGATACAGCCCGGCACCTCGGCTGGGATATCCAGCGGTTTTCCACTTTCTCCGCAATTCCAACGAATAGGCAAAGTGAAATGATTGTGTTTTTGTGCGTTGAGCATGATGGAGGAAAGAAGCATGGCCAGTAGGAATAATTGTCGCATCGATGGAGTTTTTATCGAAGTTAATGGATTGTGAGGGCGGACATGTCATCGAAGTGTTAAATGCTTTGAAGCAAGGTTGGACAGTCAGCGTGTTCGTTAAATGGTGTCATCATCGTCCGAGAGTACAGGGAATTTGGCCCGAAAGTCCTGAAGGGGATGAGCTTCGAGAACCGCGGTGAGAAGCCCTGCGTCTCCCATTTTCAGTTGCGCAAGCGGTTGCGCACGTGGGTCGAGGATGACACTGTCTCCAGTATATTCCAAACCATTACCATCGGTGCCAACGCGGTTTACGGCAGCCAAATAGGCTTGGTTTTCTATAGCGCGTGCGGGCAGCAAAGTGTTCCAAGGATCGCGGCGTACTCCAGGCCAATTGGCTACATAAAGGAGCACGTCGTATTCTGCTTGGTCTTCATGCATGCGGTTTTTACTCCAAACAGGAAAGCGCAGGTCGTAACAGATGAGCGGTTTGATACGCCAGCCTTGCCATTCAATCACAATGGAGTTTTGACCGCGCGTATACACTTGATCTTCGCCTGCAAAAGTGAACGTATGTCGTTTGTCGTAATACACGTGATGGCCGTCGGGAAAGACCCAGAGCAATCGGTTGTAGAATCGATTGTTTTCGGATACCGATACACTTCCGGCAACGCATGCGTTGAGGCGCTCCGCCCAACGGCGCATCCAGCTCAGGGTAGGCATGGTGTCGGACATGGGTTCGGCAATTCGCTTAGGGTCCATACTGAATCCGGTGGTGAACATCTCGGGCAGTACCACCAAATCCGTGGGGTTGGTAATTTGTTCAAACCAGGTGTCCAACAGTTGGCGATTGCGCTCAGGATTTTCCCAAGCGATATCGTGTTGGATCAGGGTGAGATAAAATTGACTTTTCATATTAAAATGCAGCTCGTGATCGTCTTACGTTGCGGCTTCCGCGAATCTGTCGTCCGCGTGGACTTTTGACTTGATAGGCGAGAATGATTTTCTTGGATTCTCCAGGTTGCAGCTGAATGTCGTAGGTTATTTTTCCACTGTACTTGTCCAGCACACCGCCGCTGAGCTCTTCTTCGGTCACTTGAATTTCTTTTTCCGAACTGATGGGCAGTTGATCTTCCATGTGGATATTGATCGGAATATCGCGGTTGTTTTTGATGGTTGTTTCAAACACAAAGTTTTCTTTGACCACTGATCCCGAGTTTATTTTTTTGCTAGCCTCTGTTACTTTTTGTCGGTTAATGGCCACTTTTTTGTCGCGCCCCATAGAAAGCACCAAGGTGTCATTGACACTGGTCGTGTTGATATTGCTCTTACCGAGATAGGTTCCGCTGTAATACACGCTTGCTTCACCGCTTACCAAATTCAGCGCATTCCACCCCGTGACTTTGGCGACAAGAAATGCATCGGTATCCATTTTGGGTACAGCAAAATGTTCGTACTTCACTTTTAGTTGATGCTTGGCCACTTCAACCGTGTAGGGCTTGGCATCGGAAAGGATGGTGTAAACTTGTTCAATTTCGAATTCGGCACTGAGTTCAGCGACTTCAATGGTTTCTATGGATGGTTCCTCAATGTCTGCGCTCCAAGCATAGTTTGCTTTGCGCTTATCGTCCAATGAACGATTGCCAAGTTCTACCTTTTCGACGATAGCAATTTCTTGTAGACTATAGTCTTCCTCCTCTTCGTCGATATCCGCAAGGTCCCACTTGTCGAGTTCAGGTTTCTCAGCTCCTTGGTTGGGATCGGCGGTGGATAATTTAATTTTTATATTTTCCCAGTCCAATCCGCAATCGTTATAAATATTGGCGCGGTAGGTGAGTTCAACGGGTTGGGTGATGCCTTCGCTTCTGACATCGTATTTGGGAGCCCATCCAGCGCTTGGGACCTGGTATTTAAGGGAGAAATTGGTTTCGGTTGCTGTAGGTGACATCACAACCACCCGAACTTCCGAAGTAGGTGGATTGATCTCCGCGTTAAGTTCGTTAATTTGTTGTTCAAGATTTTTACTGGTGACGTACAACTTGCTTCGAGTGATGCGGTATTTGGCCAACTGATCGTCAATGTCAAACATACGCTGCCTATAAAAATCGGCGGCTTTTGCAATTTCAGTGACCGCAACGCCGTGCGCAGTACCACCGATCGCTTCGTTTTTGAAGAGCAAGTCTTTCTCTTTATTCAGTGTGGTTGTGCGCGCATCAATCTGATTGATTTGACTCATAACGGCGTCAAGCGAATCTTTGTAGACAGCAATGCGGTCGCTCTCTTTGACGAGCTCCATATAGTTGGTTCGGCTGTTGACCGATAAAATGGTGACATCCTTTTTCTGAATGTCTACAATGAGCGTTTGCTCAAGGAGCTCAGCAGACAGGCCGGTAAAGACGAGTTCTTGTTTGCCTGCAGTGAGTCGAACGGTAGCTGTATGGTGCAATTCAGCTCCACTCATATATACCACCACATCATGGACGGTGGACTGTATGTTGCGCGATTCGGTTTGAGCTTGTACGACACCGAAAAGCAATAAGGTTAAGAGTAGTGTGATTTTATTTTTCATGGTGTAATAGTGTTTAGAATGGCAATGGCGCGATCGATTTCATCATCCGTTTTTGCAAAGCAGAAGCGCAAAACGCGGTCGTCGTGATGATCGGGGTAAAACACGCTGCATGGGATGGCGGTGATGCCATGTTTGATGGTCAGCGCTTTGGCATACTCCACATCGGACATTGTTATCTCCGAACTGAATTGAAGGTTTTGGAAGTAGGTGCCTTGGCAATCGTTGATGCTCCAGAGGGTATTTTGCAGGCCGTTTGCGAAGCGATCGCGTTTGGCTTGATAAAATGCGGAAAGATGCGTGTATGTTTCGGGATCTTCCAAATAGGCCGCAATAGCATGTTGAATGGGGGTATTGGCCACAAAGACGTTGTATTGATGGACTTTGCGGAATTCTACCATGAGGTGCTGAGGAGCGGCCACATAGCCTGTTTTCCACCCGGTGCAATGCAGTGTTTTGCCAAATGAACCGACGATGACGCTGCGTTCGCGAAGGTCTGGATAACGCGCCGCACTGCAATGCACATGGTCGTCGAAAATCAAATGTTCATAGACTTCGTCGCTGAGCAATATCACATCCGTGTCGTGCAGGATGTGTTGCAATTCCAGCATATCGGCATCACTAATCATTCTGCCGCTGGGGTTGTGCGGAGTATTGATGATGACCATGCGAGTTTTGTGGTTGATCAATTTTTTGAAGTGATCCCAAGCAATCGCGTAATCAGGCCATTGCAAATTCATCCACACGCATTTGGCGCCTTGTAACTCAATCGCGGGTGCATAGCAATCGTAAGCAGGCGCAAAAAGGATGACCTCATCTCCCTCGTGCACCAATGCGCTGATGGCGGTGAAAATGGCCTGTGTAGCGCCTGCCGTGATGGTGATTTCGGTTTGCGGGTTATAGGCCTGTTGATGCAAGCGGGCATAGATGTCGGACACGCGTTCGCGCAGTGCCAAAACCCCTGGCATGGGCGAATATTGATTGTGCCCCTTGCTCATCATCTGGTGCACCAAATCAATGAGTTTTTGATCCATCGGAAAGCCAGGAAAACCTTGCCCCATGTTAAGTGCGCCATGCTCAACTGCGAGAGCCGACATGGTGCTGAAAATGGTTGTGCCTACTTGTGGTAATTTTGATCTCACTTTCTGTATGTGGTGTTGTAGCGTGCGATGCTTTCTTGAACAATTTGTGCGGCTTCGGCTGCTGTTCTGAACTCGTCAACGGTCACGGTTTTGTTGCGTAGGGCTTTGTATTGGGTGAAAAAGTGTTGGAGCTCCATTTTGAGATCCAGCGGCAGTTCATCGATGTCTTTCATGTGCGAAACACTGGCATCTTCGAGGGGTACGGCAATTATTTTTTCATCGCGTTTGCCACCGTCGATCATTTCCATGTACCCGATGATGCGGCATTCCACCAAACACAGGGGTTGAATGGATACTTGCGAAAGGATGAGGATGTCCAATGGATCACCGTCGTCGCCCAAGGTTTGGGGGATGAAGCCATAGTTGATCGGGTAAACAAAAGCGGCAAATACGACGCGGTCCAACCTGAGAAGACCTGTAGGCTTGTCGATTTCATATTTGGCTTTGCTCCCTTTTGGGATTTCAATTACGCCGTCGAGTGTGCGTTGTTCTGAATCAAAGCGGTGCGGCGCTTCGTGCCAAGCGTGTTGAATCATAGGTCAGTGAATGGAGTCGATTTGATAATGGGTGTGTTTGCGGGTTGTTCGGTTTTTTTTGCCGTCAAACCCGTCTAACTCAATTGTGAATACAAAATCTTTGGGAATGCCATTTGCGGCCACAATGGTATAGGTGGACAAATGGGTCATGGACATTTTAATGGAGTCGAATTCTTTTTGTTTTGCTTCAGTGGATTTGGAATTGCTCGCCAGTGCAGCATTCAATTTTAAGAACATTTCGCGCATCATTGCGAGCAGTTTTTCCATGTCGTATTCGATGCGGTAGTCGATGGTATAATGAAGCGGGTCGTTGTTCTGCAGCAGAGTTAGCTTTTCGGTTGTTTGGAAGGTCTCATCTTTATTGAATGGATTTTCGGCTTCCGTTTGAATGGTTATGGCAATTTCTTGTTGATAGCTGTGACCATATGGTTTCAAGAGGAGTTGCAGGTCGTTGGCATAAAGGCCGATGATGCCTTCTCCCGTTGCTAGTGATTGTTCGTATTGGTCAAAAATAAGATTCAAGTAGGAAGTCATTTCACTGTCCTTTGCGGCCAAGAGTGTGCGCGTCCGGTCGTTTCTTTCTAAAATTCTTTTCGATAGTTCTTGCCAATTCGGTATGCTGATCTTGGCCGTTTGTTTGTTCACCGAACATAAAATGGTGATTTGTTTTTGAAGCGTGTTTTCCCCTGCCCAGTCTCCGATCCATTGCGAAGACGAAGTGTAGAGCGGATCGTCCACGGTGAGTTCAATTTCAATGTCGTTGCTTGTATGGCCGACCACCTTGATGTCGAAGGTGTATTGGCTAGAGTCCTCGGGGACGAAGGTGGTTTCATTTCGTTCTTCCGACCATTGCGACACGGTAATGCGCAATTGAGTATCCAATGGCCATTGGACTTCAAGCGAGATGTCAGCCTTCGACGACTGCCCTTGGGCCTCAATGAGTTGAAAGAGGAGGGCCGACAGCATCAAAATCATTGATTTCATGGCTGAAATATAGTCAAAAATGGAATCGTGGTGCGGCATGTCTTCGATCAAAAAGTGGATGGAAAGTTGACAAAATGACCACATTTGGGGCGATGAATTGGCTAACTTCGCGCTTTCTTATTTTTCAAAACAAACAGGACCATATGTCTGCATCTACAAAGCCTGCTACATTAGAACAAGCCCAAGAAATGGGTCTCCGAAACGACGAGTTTGATAAAATCACAGAGATTTTGGGCCGCACCCCGAATTTCACGGAAATGTGCGTTTATTCCGTGATGTGGAGCGAACACTGCTCCTACAAAAACTCGATAAAATGGTTGAAGACTTTGCCCAAAGATGGCCCACACATGTTGGTAAAGGCAGGCGAGGAGAATGCAGGTTTGGTGGATGTTGGTGACGGCATCGGGTGTGCTTTTAAAATTGAGAGCCACAATCACCCCAGTGCTTTGGAACCATACCAAGGCGCCGCCACAGGAGTAGGGGGAATCAACCGCGATATCTTTACCATGGGAGCCCGTCCAATTGCGCAACTCAATTCCTTGCGCTTTGGAAAATTGGACAACGATCGCACGCGCTGGCTCTTGTCTGGTGTGGTCAAAGGTATCGGCGATTATGGCAATGCCTTCGGAATTCCAATCGTTGGCGGAGAAGTTTATTTCGACGAAAGCTACCAAGCCAATCCATTGGTCAATGCGATGTCGGTGGGCATTGTGGATAGCAGCAGAATCATCTCGTCCAAGGCCAAAGGGCCAGGGAATCCTGTGTTTATTGTGGGGTCATCCACAGGCAAGGACGGTATCAAAGGAGCGTCGTTTGCATCAAAAGATATCACCGAGGAAAGTGCCAAAGATTTGCCATCTGTTCAGGTGGGAGATCCTTTTCAAGAAAAATTGTTGTTGGAGGCCACAATGGAATTGGCTGACACCGATGCCATTGTGGGAATGCAAGACATGGGCGCCGCCGGTATCACGTGCAGTACTTCCGAAATGAGTGCGGGGGGTGGAGTAGGCATGGACATCCATCTCGATCGTGTGCCCACGCGCCAAGCGGGAATGCAGCCTTTCGAAATTTTGCTCAGCGAAAGTCAAGAGCGCATGCTCATCGTGGTCAAAAAGGGCGAGGAAAAGGTGGTTCAGGAGATTTTTGACAAATGGGATCTCAATGCCGTGGAAATCGGAACAGTGACTGAGGGCAATACGTTGCGCTATTACATGAACGGCGAATTGGTGGGGGAATTGCCCGCTAAAAGTTTGGTCCTCGGCGGCGGTGCACCAGTGTATGAGCGCGAATACAAGGAACCTGCTTATTTCAAGGAGTCCAAAAAATTCTCGATGGATCAGGTGCCTGAGCCAAAAGATTATGTAGTGGTAGCTCGCCAACTCATGGCCAATCACAATATTGCCAGCAAGCGTTGGATTTATGATCAATACGATAGCATGGTGGGTACCGTCAACATGACCACGAATAAACCTTCAGATGCTGCGGTGGTCAATATCAAAGGAACAAACAAGGCTTTGGTTTTGACGGTCGATTGCAATGGCCGCTATGTGAACAACGATCCTGAGGTGGGTACCATGATTGCCGTGGCCGAGGCAGCGCGCAATATCGTCTGCAGCGGTGGAGTGCCAAGTGCCATTACCAATTGTTTGAATTTTGGAAACCCATACAATCCAGAAGTGTATTGGCAATTCGTTGGCGCCATAAAAGGAATGAGCGCGGCATGTAAAAAATTTGAGACACCAGTGACCGGAGGCAACGTGAGTTTCTACAACCAAACGGTCAACGAGGATGGTTCGGCTCGCCCAGTGTTCCCTACACCCACAATTGGTATGTTGGGTGTGATGAAGGACAAGAGCCTGCATACAACCATGGACTTCAAATACAAAGGCGATTTGATTTATTTGTTGGGCGAACCCCGCAACGACATCAATAGTTCAGAATATCTCGCTGCAGTGCATGGCATTCGTATTTCACCGGTTCCGCATTTTGATTTGGACGAAGAATTCCGCTTGCACGAATGCTTGCGGGAATTGATCAAAAACAGTTATATCTCCGCCGCCCATGATGTGAGCGATGGAGGCCTCTTTGTCACCCTTTGCGAGATGGCATTGCCCAATTCGCTGGGTTTTGACATCGTCACCGACAGCGATATTCGAAAAGACGCCTTCTTATTTGGGGAGTCTCAAAGTCGTGTGGCAGTTACCGTAGTTCAAGACTACGAAGACGAGTTTCTCGATAAGGTAGGCGATATGAATGTGCCTGTCATGCTTTTGGGTCATGTGACCAAAGGCCGCGTTACCATCGATGAAGAAAACTACGGATTTATCGAAGACTATCGTGTGTTGTATGAAAATTCAATCGCAGAAGAAATGACCCGTTAATTCAAGCACTATGGAGTTTTTTGAGATTATTAAATCCCTGTTGACCGATATCGACGGAACACTCGAACTATGGGTGAGGGATTACGGTACGTGGATTTACGCGATTCTATTTTTGATCGTTTTTGTGGAAACAGGTCTCATCGTCATGCCTTTTTTGCCCGGTGATAGTTTGTTGTTCACTGCAGGGATGTTGGCTGCACAAGGCGAAAACCAGCACTTTAGTATATATGTCTTTGTTCCACTTTTGATCGCAGCCGCTTTGTTGGGTGACAATGTGAATTATTTTGTTGGACGATTTTTTAGCGATCAAATTAAAAAGCGCGAACGCATTTTGTTCTTCAAGCGAGAGTACATTACCCAAACCGAAGCGTTTTTTGAAAAACACGGTAAGCAGTCGATTATTATTGCACGTTATGTCCCCATCGTTCGCACCATTGCGCCCTTTGTTGCAGGAGCGGGCAATATGCGCTACCGCACGTATATCGTGTACTGTTTCATTGGCGCTGTAATATGGGTCACGAGCATCAGTTTGTTGGGGTATTTTTTGGGCAATGTGCCGATCATCAAAAACAATTTCGAAAAGGTTGTTTTAGGTATCGTATTCCTCTCTGTGATGCCCATCTTATGGCAAGGCGTTAAGGCGTGGAGAGCTAAACGCGCAGGCAAATGAGAAAATACGGACTCATAGGTCGGACCTTGGAGCACTCCTTTTCGCCGGCCTATTTTGAGGCGAAGTTCAATCGTGAGTGCATTTTCGATGCCCAGTACCAGGCCTATCCCATGGAAGACATAGCGGGTTTTCGCTCCTGGATGTTGGATTCGGGGCTCTTGGGAGTCAATGTAACCATACCTTATAAGACGGCCATCATGGCGCAGTTGGATCGCATTCATCCGGATGCTCAGGCCATTGGAGCGGTCAATTGCGTGGCCAAAGAAGGCGATCAATTGGTGGGTTACAATACCGATGCAGAAGGATTTGCCCGGTCGATCGTGCCATTTATCGAAAACAAATTCGAACGAGCGCTCATTCTGGGCAAGGGCGGAGCCTCCAAAGCCGTGGCGCATGCCCTTACGGGATGGGGAATGGACGTGTTTTTTGCCACACGTGATCCGCAAGAACCCAAGGATTTGGGGTATGATGCCCTCAATGCATCCACTATTTCTTTTTTTCCATTGATCGTGAATTGCACACCTTTAGGCACCTTTCCGCAAACGGATCAATGTCCTGATCTTCCGTATGAAGGGATAAACGCGGGCCATTTTTGTGTCGATTTGGTGTACAATCCTCCAGTGACCTTGTTTATGCAGAAAGCGCAACAAAATGGTGCATTGGTAATGAATGGCCTCAAGATGCTCGAAATACAAGCCGATCTTTCGTGGCAAATCTGGCAACGCACAAATGGCTGATTCGCCGGTGAATTGATGTAATTTCACCCCGTGAATCACCGCCGCGTTGTACATATTACCTCTGTTCATCCTGCCTTGGATACCCGCATTTTTGTGAAGGAGTGTTCGACCTTGGCGCGTGCGGGTTGGGACGTCAAGCTTTTGGTTTTGGGCGCAAGTTCGATGCGAAAAAACAATGTCGAGATTATTGGGATTCCTTTCAGTGGCGGTCGTATCCAACGTTTTCTGAAGGGACCACAGCGGCTTTTTGATGCGGCGATGGAACTCGATGCCGCGGTGTATCATATTCATGATCCGGAGTTGTTGCCGATGGCTTCACGATTGCGCCGCAACGGTCGAGTGGTGATTTACGACGCCCATGAAGATTTGCCCCGTCAAGTAGCGCATAAGCATTACATACCCCGTTGGTTGAAGGCGCTGGCAGCGCGGTGCGTGGAGCAATTGGAAGATCATTACGCATCCCGGATGTCAGCCATTGTAACGGTGACCCCAACCATCGTGCAACGATTTCGGCGGATTCATCCTCATGTCATTGAAGTATGCAATTATCCTGATTTCGAGGATATCGCCATGGACCGACATGAACTCAATAATCGGACAGTGTGTTATGTGGGTGGGCTTACGGCAGCGCGTGGGATTCGCGAATTGCTTGAGGCGCTTCGCCATGCCGACGCGCGATTGATTTTGGCTGGGGCGTGTTCTCCCCCTGATTTGCTAGCAGAACTACAGCAACACCCGGCATGGCCCAAAGTAGATTATCGGGGTTTTTTGGACCGCGATGGGGTCAATCAAGCGATGCGCGAAGCGATGGTGGGGTTGGTTACGCTGCGTCCTCATCCAGGCTATAGCACAGCCTATCCCGTAAAAATGTTTGAATACATGGCTGCCGGGTTGCCGGTGCTTGCGACGAATATTCCGCTGTGGAAGGCCATTTTGGATGAAGCAGGCGCAGGTACAACCGTTGATATCAGCGATGCTATAGGGTACGCTAAGGCGATTGAAGCATTGTTAAATCACCCTACAGATGCTGCGAAAATGGGTCTTGCCGGGCGCAAAGCAGTTGAAGATCGCTTCAATTGGACCAATGAAGCAGAAAAATTGTTGCACCTCTACAACGGATTGACCGCATGAACACAAGTCGAGTAGCAGTTATCATTCCGTGTCGCAACGAGTTGAATTATATCGAGGCTTGCGTACAATCCGTGTTGGACCAAGATTATCCAGCAGATCGATTGCATGTGTATGTCGTAGATGGCCAAAGCGATGATGGCACAAGGCAACTGATCGAGCAAGAATTTGAGGCCAATTCAAGGGTGCATGTACTGGACAATCCAAACCGCACCACACCCTATGCGCTCAATATCGGAATCCAACATGCCGATGCTGATGTATCAATTATTTTCGGAGCGCATGCAGTGATGCAACCATACTATGTTAGTGGCTGTGTGGCGCTTTTGCACGAGGATCCTCGAGCTGGATGTGTCGGTGGCATGATTGAGAATGTCAATGAGAACACGGTCGCAGGATATATATCACAGTGCATGTCAAGTTCCTTTGGTGTAGGCAATGCCCATTTCAGAACGGGGAATGGCTCGGGATATGTCGATACAGTGGCCTTTGGTGCATACCGCCGCGAGGTATTTGAGCAAGTGGGTTATTTTGATGAAGCGCTTACCCGCAATCAGGATGATGAATTCAATTATAGAGTGAAAAAAGGGGGATGGGAAATTGTTTTGGATCCCGAGGTCCGTTCCAAATATTTCGTTAGGGGGTCGTATGGCAAACTGGCTCGTCAATACTATCAGTATGGCTACTGGAAAGTCTATGTCAATGTTCTGCACGCAACGGTAACCACCATACGACAATTGATACCTTTTGCATTCGTTGCCTACCTATTTGGGGCGACACTTCTTACGGGACTGTGGCCATCGCTGCTTGCTTTGTGGTGGTCTCCGTTGTTGGTTTATGGTGTTTTGTCTTTTGCCATTTCTATCCAAATGGACCGTTCGGTCCAAGGAATATTTATGCGCATGTGGGTCTTTTTTTTGCTTCACTGTTCATACGGATGGGGCTATTGGCGTGGTATCGCTCAATTTGTGGTTTTTGGCCGAAATCCTGGTCAACACGCCTCGCGCACTTCACGGTAACCAGCACTAAAATGGAAATGGCGGATACCCCTTGATAAATGGGGTATGCGCTGGGGTTGGTCAAGATCCTTTGGGTTGTAAGTTGCAGATTATCAGAATGTAACCATTGACTAAAGCGTGCGTACAAAGGGCTGAACTATGTAGAAAAATTATTCGGTTTTTGACCTGACTGGCGAATAAGTTTTCTTGCAGAAAACCACCCTATGAATATGAAGAAGTCTATTCTCTTCATTGCTGTCAGTTTGTGTCTTTGTTGGAGCACTGTGTTGCTCGGGCAAAACTTTAGCAATGTTAGTACCGGTTCTGGAATCAATACGTCAGGCAACAAAGAGGCTGGAGCGTGTTGGGCCGATTTCAACAACGATGGTTTCCAAGATTTGGTAGTTAATACCAATGGAGCGTCGGGAACGCGCCTCTATTTCAGCAACGCCGCGGCCAATTTCACCGATGTCACAGGGACAAGAGCAGCCGGTTTGGACGATAACATTAAGAATCGCTCCGTTGTGGCTGCCGACTTCAACAACGATGGCGCAATGGATTTTGCGGTCAATTCATTCAATCTGATTGAAATTTGGTTGAATCGAGGCGCCTCGGCCACACCTGCATTCAGCTTTGGCGACGCCACTCAATTGCCCAATCAGTCCATCACCTCCCTCACCGGCGGCATCAACAGTGAAGGTTTGGCAGCAATCGACTATGATAACGATGGCGATATGGATTTGATCCTGGACAACCAGAATTTTGGTATTGACATTTTAAACAACAATGGTTCAGGCGCATTCACGCAAGTGGACAATGCACTAACGGGTCTTCCAACAGGCGGCGCTGCAGGTGATTTTTTGGCAACAGGCGATTTCAATAACGATGGTTATGTCGATATCTGCGTGCGCCGAGACACCGATTCGGACATTTATCAGAACAATGGCAATGGAACTTTTTCTGCCAATGCCTTCAACCAATTGGCCTCCAACAGCAACAAGGGCTCGGTGGTGTGGGCGGATTTTGACAACGATGGTGATTTGGATCTTTTCTGGACTGACAGCTCAATCAATCAAATTTGGCGCAACACAGGCGGTGTATTCACGGCAACGGGTCAGCCCAGTCTTTCTTCGGGCATCGATTTGTCTGTGGCGTTGGTGGATGGCGCAACAGCAGGTGATATCGACAACGATGGCGATATTGATCTTTATCTCACCAATTCACATTCTGAGGGATATCTTTTTGTTAACTCGAATCCAACCAACTTAACATTTACGCGACCCAATGCGCCAAGCATCAATCGTGGAATCAATCCTGCAGGCAATGCAAATGCAGTTTTGTTCGAAGACTTTAACAACGACGGTGATTTGGATCTTTATATCACCATGGCCACAGCTAACAACCAGCTATGGAGTTCCAACTTGAACAATTCGTCTTATTTAAAAGTCAGTGCACGATGGGATCACGGCGGTGGTCAGTCAAGTGTGGTCAATGGCGCTACCGCCTTTTTGGTGGATTGTTATGGTAATCGCTTGAGCGGTTTGCGTACGCAAGGAAATGCAGAAGGCTTTGGCGCATCGGGCCGGAGCTATTTTCATTTTGGTGGTGTAAATGCCAACAGTGAGGTTTACGTGCAAGTATTTTTTCCTTTCAGAAACGGCGTAAGAACCTCCATCATCAAGCGGGTTACACCTTCGGCAATTGGCAATCAGTTGACCGTGTTGAATACCGAGTCATCGGATTCTTTTTTGTGTCCCGAGTTGTGCAGCAACTTGATCGACGATGATGGCGATGGTTTGATTGATGACGACGATACAGATTGCCAAAGCGCATGCCCCACACAAGGGGTTGTTCGCAACGCTGTCAATGCATTGAATCAGGTCACAGCTTCTCGATTTTTCATCTATGACGATGTGCTCGGTTCTGCTGGAGCAGCGTTCGACTTGACGTATCAGAACAACACAGATCCGACTTTCAATGGTCAATCGTGTTTTGTGTCGGCATTGGCTTTGAATCCCAACGATGGGTTGTTTTATGGTTTCGTAACCGACAATACAACAACACCAAGCACATTGTCCAATGAAAATCATTTGAGTTGGACAACTCAACGGTCACAACTTGTGCGTGTGGCAAAAAACAGCGGTGTTGTTCGTCCTACCAGTGATACACAATGGATCAATCGTGCATTTCAAGGTGCTGCGTTTAGCCCAAGTGGTGAGCTGTGGGCCATTGATTTGGATGACCATCAGTTGGTGCAGATTAATCCTCTATCCGGCGCAGAAACAGGCGTGGAATGGGCTCTTCCAGAGTACGCTTTGCCTGTTTGCCCAACAGATGTTGTGTTTTTGAGCAATGGTCAAGCGGTAGTAATTTATACCAATTACTTGCACTATTTCTTGGATGTCAATACTGGTGTTGGGTATCTCACTGAACAGGGTGCCGAAGTTTTAGACGGTTTTGGAACCCCAGGTTTGCCTTTCATTTTGGAAGGAGCCGCGTTCACCACAGATTTATCTGCACGCAATGGATTGGGTGCTGCCACTGAGGCACGAATGAATTTTTATGAGGTGAGTATCACGGACCAAATCGGTCGCGTGAACAATCCATTCACAGCTCAACCCATCGTTACTACACCCGATATCTCTTTAACAGGTTTCAATACGGGACCTGGTGATATGGCTTCTTGTGTTTTCCCTAGTGCTTTCTATGACTACGGAGACGTGCCTTCCGGCGTTGAAACGGGATCCAATGCTGCACGCCATGGCTACAATGCCAATTTGAGATTGGGTAGCCGATGGGATATTAGCATTGCAACCAACCCAGCTTCGGCAACAGCCCTTGGTGATGACCAAGATGGTCTTGACGATGAGGACGGTGTGCTAGGTTCAGCGAGTATTGTTGCTTGCAGTAACACCCATACGATCAGTGTTCTTGCAACCAATACGACTGGCTTTGATGCACAATTGATCGGTTGGATCGATTGGAACAACGATTTGATCTTCGCACCCGAGGAGGCAAGTACATTAACACCAGTCCCTAGCGGAATTACAGATGCTTTGTTCTCTCTAGTGTTTACCAATACTGCAACTGCCAATAATGAAGTCTATTTGCGTATCCGTCTTAGTTCGGATATTACGCTTACAGCAAATACACCTTTGGGATCCATGACCGACGGGGAAGTGGAGGATTATTTGATCACTGTAAATCAAACACCGGTAGAGCCATTGGTATTAACCCCCATACAGTATTGTTTGGATGAGCAGGCCACTGAATTGTTTGCTATTGGTGATAATCTGCTTTGGTATGATTCGATGACCGATATGTCAGGTAGCTCAGTGTTTCCTGTGCCTTCTACAGCAGCAATAGATACATTGAATTTCTATGTAAGTCAAACAATCGATGGATGCGAAAGTGAGCGTGCGCTTATTGAAGTATATGTTGTCGATTGCACGCCTATTGCTGACGATCAAACGTATATCACGAATGAAGATACTCAGCTGAATGTAAGCGATCCTGCAACGGGCTTGGCTTTTGGCGATTCGAATTTGGTTCATCCTGCGGGCTCCTACGAGTACACAATAGTGAGTGGACCTTCTTCGGGAAATTTAACAGTACAGTTGGATGGGACTTTTGTTTTTGATCCAGCTCCAGATTTTACAGGCGATGTCACTTTTGAATATCAAGTTTGTGACATTATTGGTGTTCCAGTGCTTTGTGATCAAGGTATGGTGACAATCACTGTCCTTCCAATCAATGATGCGCCCAATGCCGTTGACGAAACGTATACGGTCCTCAGCGATGACGTCCTCAATGATGATGTGTCCACAAATGACGTGGATATTGATGATCCTTCATTATCCTATGCTTTGGTTACAGGACCTTCTTCTGGTTCATTGCTGTTGAATGCTGATGGAACATTTACCTATACCCCTGTATTCAGTTTCGGTGGAGTAGTAACTTTCGTGTATGAAGCGTGCGATGCTGATGGAGATTGTGATCAAGCTACTGCTACAATCACTGTGATTGATGTAAGCTTGGATGCGGATGGTGATGGTTTTACGGATGTGGTCGAAAACACCAATGGTACCGATCCACTTGATCCATGCGATCCTAACATCAACGCGCTTGCAACCAATGACTGTGATAATGACGGTTTGGACAATGCAGGTGAAATTCTTGCCGGTACAGACAATACCAATCCCGATACCGATAATGATGGTTTGAACGATGGTGACGAAGTCAATGCTGGGTCTGATCCACTCGACGCGTGCGATCCGAATGTTAATTCGTTTTCTACCAACGACTGCGACAACGACGGTTTGGATAATGCAGGTGAAATTCTTGCAGGAACAGACAACACCAATCCCGATACCGATGGTGATGGTCTCAACGATGGCGATGAAGTCAACGGTGGCACCGATCCATTGAACCCATGCGATCCTAACATCAACGCGCTTGCAACCAATGACTGTGATAATGACGGTTTGGACAATGCAGGTGAAATTCTTTCCGGTACAGACAATGCCAATCCCGATACCGATAATGATGGTTTGAACGATGGTGACGAAGTCAATGCTGGATCTGATCCACTCGACGCCTGCGATCCGAATGCGAACGCGCTTGCAACCAACGACTGCGACAACGACGGTTTGGATAATGCAGGTGAAATTCTAGCAGGAACAGACAATACCAATCCCGATACCGATGGTGATGGTCTCAACGATGGCGATGAAGTCAACGGTGGCTCCGATCCATTGAATGCATGTGATCCAAACGCAAACGCGCTTGCAACCAACGACTGCGACAACGATGGTTTGGATAATGCAGGTGAAATTCTTGCAGGAACTGACAACACCAATCCCGATACCGATGGTGATGGTTTGAACGATGGCGATGAAGTCAACGGTGGCACCGATCCACTCGACGCTTGCGATCCAAATGCGAACGCTCTTGCAACCAACGATTGCGACAACGATGGCTTGGACAATGCAGGTGAAATTCTTGCGGGCACAGACAATACCAATCCCGATACGGATGGCGATGGCTTGACCGATGGCGATGAAGTCAACGGTGGATCTGATCCATTGAATCCTTGCGATCCAATAGCACTAGCAGGTTTTGGTTGCGATGAAATCATTGCGAACGATGATTTTGCAACAACACAGGTCAACACTGCTATTGCGGTAGATGTGACTGCCAATGATGATTTTGGTAGCAACGGTCCATCGAGCTCAGCGATTACCATTGTCTTCGCAACCGATGGTGCGGCAATGGTATTGGATATGGGAACCCCCAACGATCCAACCGACGACCAAATCGAATTCACACCAAACAATGGTTTTATTGGTTTGGCTTTTATAGAATATGAAATTTGCGACGCCAACGGAAACTGCACAACAGGTTTTGTGGGCATCGATGTTATCGACTGTTTGGCCGATCCAAGCGATGATTGTGACTTGGACGGATTGACCAATGAAGAAGAGGGTTTGGGAGCGGATGGCATTGCTGCAACAGGCGATGAAACCGATCCGCAGAATGAGGATACCGATGGAGATGGTCTTGGTGATGGCGTGGAGGTATTTGCTGGATTCGATCCATTGAATGCGTGTGATCCAAATGCGAACGCACTTGCAACCAACGACTGCGACAGCGACGGTTTGGACAATGCAGGTGAAATTCTTGCCGGCACAGACAACACCAATCCCGATACAGACGGCGATGGCTTGACCGATGGCGATGAAGTCAACGGTGGCTCTGATCCATTGAATGCGTGCGATCCAAATGTCAACGCGCTTGCAACCAACGATTGCGACAACGACGGTTTGGACAATGCAGGTGAAATTCTTGCGGGCACAGACAATACCAATCCCGATACCGATGGCGATGGCTTGACCGATGGCGATGAAGTCAACGGTGGCTCTGATCCATTGAAT
>CANHSF010000033.1 GCA_947463065.1 Flavobacteriales bacterium
ATTCAATATGCTAACCATTTTCATTATCGCCGCACTCGCTATTTTCCTGCTCAGTTTGGACTTTGGCTGGAGCAATGTGCTCACCTCCAAACGAAACGACATTGTCTTCGAGCACCGCAACCACGACTACGGAGCGTATGCTTTGCGGCGTGAGCATCATCTCAATCTTTTTTACGCCCTGATCATAGGCTCAGGTTTGGTAGCTGGATTGATCGGCCTTCTTGCACTAAAATCAAATGTCCGCATCCCAGATGTGCCCGCGCTATCCATGATTGCTGTGGATATTGCACCGGACGATGTGCCCCAAACCTCAGAAACCGAGGAGGAAGCAGCACCGCAGCGCAGAGTAGCGGCGAGTGCTCCTGTAGCCGATACGGAAGTGGAAGTCACTCCGGAGCCTCTGCCCGCAGCGCCCATTCCTGTTGCCGCACCCGTGGTTGGCCCCACCGACCCGCTAGCAGGCCTGAATCCACCTGCCCAAGGCCCTATCGGTAGTGGTGGTGCAGGAAATAGCAATGCCAACACCGCGCCTCCAGATCCACCAATAGTGATCCATGACTATGCCTCTGAAATGCCGGAGTTCCCCGGTGGAGATAAAGCACTAACCGCCTATGTTCAATCCTTGGTGACATACGACGAAATGAGCATAGAGCAAGGGTTGGAAGGTACCGTTTACATCTCCTTTGTTGTGACTGCATCGGGCGAAGTAGATCATGTAAAGGTAATTCGTGGCATTCCCAATGGTAAACGACTGGAGCATCAGGCTCTCGAGGCGGTTCGTCGATTGCCGAAATGGAAACCCGGGAAACAAAACGATATTCCTGTGGCAGTTCGCAAAACAATACCCGTGCGGTTCCACATAAAGTGAAGCCGGGTTGCAGCCACTGGCATAAAACGCATGTACAACCATGCGTTTTTTTTTTTGATGCACACAAGAAAAACGCAAAGATTACAAAAGCCAAAAAGGCCATCCCGTTGGATGGCCTTCAATGGTAATAAATGAAAACAATTAAACTATCTAATATCTCTACATGAGAACTTACAGGGTTTTGAACGCATGCTCTCTAACAAAGGTTTCGAACACATCAAAAAAAAATTCGAAATAGCTGTAAATCAGCAGTATAATTTCCAAAACGCTTCTGAAATTTTGATGTTAACGCTGAGTTCTATCCGCTTGCATTGCACTCGATTCATCTGGTTCAAGAGCGAAGTAAAACAACTCCACCGTTAAGAAGTCAACGCATATTATTGACTTCATATGGTCTACTTCAATTGTACACAGCCCTCGGCAAACAAAACTGGCGTACACGAAAAAAACCTGACGAATCGCAATGATTAACTGAAAAGGGCACGAGGCAGCATCTGTTAATGTTTGGCTTTTTTTGATTTCCCCGACAAGTCTTACCTTCGTATGCCAAATGATCAACATGCGTCTACCATTATCCGATACCAAGCTGAGCCTTTCGAAAGCCCAATGGGCCATACTCCTGCTGTTGTTAGCTTCATTGATCATTTATTTTGCAGCATTTACCCCTACGATCCGAGTTCACGACAATTTGGACAGCTATTTTGTTTATTATGAGATCCTCGCAAAGGATACGTCATTGGCATTTGGCAGTGCCGAGACTCCGGTAGAGCAGATTATGGGCGGCACCCCAAGAGGAACCTTACCCTCTGCTTACAATTTGACATTCCTGCTTTTTTTGATTTTTGGGAGCTATTGGGGTTACTTCATTAATATGCTAATCGTCCATTTCGTTGGAATTATCGGCATGTATGTTTTACTCACCAGGTGGCAAAAGGGAGAGCAATATCGGCACATAAACATGTTGATTTCCTTAGCGTTTGGAACATTGCCGGTGTTCACGATATGGGGAATTTCTGTAACAGGCCAACCCCTGTTGTTGCATGCCTTCATGTGCTTAATACTGCGAGAAAGGCCGCTGCGTGCGCTTCTCTTTATCGGGCTTTTCCCGCTTTTCAGTCAATTCGTATTCGTTGGAATTTTCATTCTTTTCATCGGTATTCCGGCTTTGGCTATATATTCCATTCACGCAAGACGATTTTTCATTTTGCCGTGGATCGGCCTGCTGCTCCTTGCTTTGAGCTACATCATTGTCGAACACAAAATGTTCTACCTCATTTACGGTGCAGACGGGTTTGTTAGTCATCGTGATCATAGCTTTAATCCCTCACTAAATTTCAAAGGCGTAATCGGCACATCAATACTTACTATGCTCAATGGATGGTATCATTCTTCCTCGATTACCGGAGGGCTCATTTTGGCAACAGCACTCATTGCGCTGGTGATAGCTTGGAAGAACAAAGGACCATATAAAAGTTTACTCTTGGCGCTTTGCACATGGGGCGCAATGGCATTCATTTATTCACTTCTCGATTGGTACGGACTTGAGCCGGTTTTTGAAAAATTCTCATTTTTGAAAAGCTTTTCTTTCAAACGATTTCATTTTTTCATCCCACTTTTTGCATACATAGCGCTTGCCTTTTCGCTCTACATCCTCCTATCCAAATTACCGCGGTTTGTAAGCTATACGATCCTTATGATCATTATTGGTATGAATTTGATCATGGTGTCCAACTTCAATAGAAATGGAATGAATGCCGAGTTGTTTAAGTGGAAAGAGCTAAATCAACCTGGAATACAATACAGCGCTTATTTCTGTGAAGAGCTAGAGACCATATCCAAGATGCGTGGTCAAACCATCCCAAAAAACGATCGGTTTGTGTGTATTGGAGTTAGTCCATCGCAAGCCCAACATTTCGGCATTCCGACATTTGATAGTTATCAAAACCTGTATCACAAAAACATCAAAAACCTCTTTTGTGCCATAAATGAGAGGGAATACGAGCGCAATCAAAAAGAGTGCGACATCACCAATAAATGCTATATCTACAGCCTTGATTATTTGAAAAAGCCCATCATTGAACGCCTTGATCTAGATTACGCACTTTTGCTTGAGCATAAGGTTCGTTGGATAATAGCATCCAAATGCATCAACGACAATGGCGTTCAGCTCCAAAACAAGTTCAGCGAGAACTGCTATCTCTACGCCATTAGACATCCGCAGTAAGCCATTCGCCAATCGCGATTGAACAAATTCGTTTGGATTATATTCGCACGGAAATCACACATAAACCATTAACGCGCTTTACATCGACAAAGACTACACCTATGCAAACTCCGCAAGTCACATTGATTGTACCTTTATACAACGAGGAGGAAACTTTGCCCCACCTCATAGAGCGTTTAGACGCAGTGTTAGCATCATTTCCAGTGGAAACAGAAGTTGTATTGGTCAATGACGGAAGTAAAGATCGAACGAGTGAGATGATTAACGTGCTGGGTTTATCCAATCCAAAGTATCAAATAGTTGAGCTATCACGAAACTTTGGTCACCCATATGCGATCACAGCGGGCATGCAATATGCAAGAGGCAATGAAGCGATAATGATTCTTGATGGAGACTTGCAAGATCCGCCCGAATTATTGCATGATTTTTACGCGTTGATCAAGGAAGGATACGATGTGGTTTATGGCGTCCGCAAGAAGCGGAAAGAGAATTTTTTGAAGGTTTTTGCGTATGCTGCCTTTTACCGCATTCTGAAATCAATATCTACCATAGACATGCCATTGGACAGTGGCGATTTTTCCATGATCAGCAGACGCGTTGTGGACCTATTGAATCAAATGCCAGAAGAAAGCAGATATGTTCGTGGCATGCGAACATGGTTAGGCTTTAATCAATATGGTTATGAATACGAAAGGCAAGGACGATTTGCTGGCAATTCCAAATACTCATTCAAAGCCTTGATGCGATTGGCCTACAACGGGATTTTCAACTTTAGCGAATTCCCAATTACATTCATCACTCGCATAGGTGTAATTTCATTAATCATTTCGCTTATCTATACGGGGTATGCCCTGTTCATGAAAATCGAACACGGCGCTGTACCAGAAGGTTTCACCGCTTTATTGTTTACAATTACCATGTTCGGTGGAATTCAACTTATTTCGCTCGGTATCATTGGTGAATATGTCACCCGCATATTCTTCCAATCCAAGAATAGGCCACTCTTCGTTGTGAAAAATCATATCGTCAACTCAAAGAAAAATGGATAAGAATTATTACCATCAGTATTACCACTATGAGCGAAGCCATTGGTGGTTTATCGTGCGTGGAAAAATCATAATGGACCATATCAAAGGCCTATCACCGAAGCAGAACCTTCGAATCTTGAATATTGGGATTGCAACGGGTCGAACAACAGAATTGCTCCGTGAATTTGGAGAAGTGACATCAGTCGAATATGATCAAGACTGCTGTTTGTTTTTGCGAGAGCATTTGAAAATGGATGTTATCAATGCCTCGATTACCGAATTGCCATTTGAAAATGACAGCTTCGACTTAGTTTGTGCATTCGATGTTATAGAACACGTGGAGGATCACGTAAAAGCTACTCATGAAATTCACCGCGTTTGCTCAAAGCAAGGTCACATGATCGTAACTGTTCCCGCGCTGATGAGTCTTTGGAGTGATCACGATGTCATTAACCACCACGTGCGTCGCTACAAAAAGATAGAGTTAGAAACACTTTTCAAACAGGTCAAGGGGCGAATCAACAAGGCATTTTATTTTAATTCTCTCTTGTTTCCCATGATTTACTTGTTCCGAAAACTTGAATTCAACAAAAACAAAAACAAGGCTAAATCAGATTTCGAATCCTCCAAATCAAGCCTTCTCAATAAAATTTTCTATGGTTTATTCAGTTTGGAGAGAAAACTCTTAAAGTGGATTTCCTTTCCAATAGGAGTTTCCATATTACTGGATTTTCAAAAAGAGGATTAACTAATTCGCTAGTCCATTATTGATGGCAAACCTTACAATTCCAGCCACATTGTGTACTCCCAATTTACTCATCACATTGGTGCGATGGGTGTCGACCGTGCGGTGTGAAATAAACAGTTTTTCTCCGATTTCTTTGTTGCTCAATCCCTGTGCGATAAGCGCTATGATCTCCAACTCCCGATCAGTGAGTTGATCAAAGAGTGGATTGCGTTGCTTCGCCGGCTCCGACTGAAGCAAAATTGCATTGACCTCGGGTGAAATATAACTGACGTTGCTTGAAACCCGCTCAAGGCAAACAAGCAGATCCTCTTTCGATGCATTTTTCAGAAGATAACCATCGGCACCAAGTTGCAAGAGCGTGTTGATCAAGGCCTTTTCCTCGTGCATGGTCAACATGACCACTTTGATATCGGGAAATTCCTTTTTGATCTGTTCCAAGGTTTGAATGCCATTCATTACGGGCATATCCACGTCGAGGAGTACGAGGTCAATTTTCAGCGCCCGCAACATTTCCAATGCAATCTGGCCATTGGATGCCTCGCCTTTGATCACAATAGAGGCATTGCCTCCCAACAAAGCCCTGATACCATCGGTTACAATGGTGTGATCATCAACGAGTAATAGGTTTAGCTGCACGGTATGGGCGAGAATGGAACACAAAGTTAAGCAAGCCGGTGGCCGCCGCATAAAAAAACCGCCACGGAGGGCGGTGAAATAAGATCGTTTGGTAGCTGCGTCAAAATTGAGCCACCTGTATCATTTGCGTCAAGTCCAACAAAAACGTTTGCACCACTGGCGGAATTGAGCCGTTGAAACTGCCATCAATTCGCCACGATTGGTGGCGCTCTTTTGATTTGTATTCAAAATAATAGTGGTCCATTCCAACCTGCATAGAACCGACGGAACTGCTCATCACGTCGAACAAATTCTCATAATTGCCGCGTTCCAAAATAACGAGGAGCTGATTGTAATCCGCAACCGTGAGCTCCTGATTGAAATCGCCAAGCACAAAGCCCTCATCGCCGGGGAGATTGTCCAAAACATCTTCGTAAGCGCCTTTGGTGTCCAATTTGAAAAGCTCCACACAAGATTCATTCGTACAGCCCGACATTTCATTGTATCTGCCAAAAATGATGTAATCGGGATAATCCACATCGACTTCAGCATCTTCATTTTTTGTACAGGAAACTCCTGCAAGTATGACACTTGCATAGAACAGCGATTGCACCGAACGCTTGATCAGTTTAACCATGAGCGTAACTTTATTCGTAAGAGGTAAGAACGAACGGGTTGCTGTACTTGGTTTGAGTAACCAATTGATCATCGGTCATGGTGTGAAGGAAGGCCACCAAGGCATCCTTTTCAACCGGGGTCAAATTCATCCGAAGCGGCTGACCTCCACTTGGTGGAGCAAACCCGTTCTCAATTTGGTCACCCGTATTCCAGCCCTCGCGCAAGATAAACGACAGTTGCGGATGCGGCTGAATACCGGAATTGTAAAACTCCACGACTTCTTCTAGCGTATTGAAACGGCCGTCGTGCATGTATGGTGCAGTAAGAGCAATATTGCGCAAAGAAGGTACCTTGAACCAACCGTTGCGTTCTTCACCCGTGATCCAGTCGTTGCCCGGCATTCCAGGATCGGAATAATGCTCTTCTAGGCCAATGTTCTCCGCCATAGAGCCCCATCCGGCAAAATTGTCTCCACCGTGGCATCCAGCACAAGGAAGCTTATTGAAAAACAGATCGGAGCCCATTGCTTCAAGCTCGTTGAATTCCGTATTTCCTGCGGCAAGATTGCGATCAAACTTCGAGTTCACACTCACCAAAGCCGCAACAAATTGAGACATGGCATCACCAATGCGTGCGGTAGTGATTTCAGAACTGCCGTAGGCTTTCGTAAATAGTTCTTCGTAATAGGGCAGTTGTTTCAACTTGGCTACCAAGTATTCCGGCTGCTCTAGACCCATCTCCAAATGGTTGGCAATGGGTTGGGTGACCATATTCTGCAAATTGTTTTCGCGCATGTCCCAGAAATAAGATGTTTGGGTTGCTGGGTTCGCGATAGAAGGTGTATTGCGCGACGTCTTGCCACCTCCAAAACCAATGCTAACAGCACCAATATCGGCAAATCCTTTGGACTGAATATGGCAGCTTCCGCAACTTACGCTATTGTTTACCGAAAGCTGTGTTTCGTAAAACAACACACGTCCCAATGTTGCTTTGTGATCGTTGATGGTAAGGTTTCCGGTAGCGAATGTACCGCTGGCCACCTCGGCATATTTTTCAGTTTGCTCCGGCAATTGCGGAACACGCACCAAGGCTGTTGCAGCATCTTTCTTGCAAGCATGGAGACCAAGAAGTCCCGCAAACAAAACAACACATACAAATTTAGTTTTCATGGTAAAGGGGTTTTTAAGGGTTACCAACGGTAGATCAAATATAAGGCGGTAGGTGCCAATATGTTATATTTTATCGTTACGGTTTCATCGGTATCATTGAACTGGGGGAACTGCTCATTTTCTTCTTGAATCAAATTGTTTGCAAATCCCACCGTGCCCAGCAGCTCCGTTGCCAAACTCAATCGGCTGCTCACATTCCATTGTAAAAAAACGAAGGGGCTAATTCCCAGTTCATTGCTCACGGTTTTGGCCGTAGCGGTGTATTGCTGACCAAAAAAATCAGTACTAATGGTGGTGATATTCTCTCGTGTATTCCAATAATAAGTATCCAAACCATAGCTGAGTTGCCACTTTTCTGCGAGCGGGCGATATTTCACCACACCCAAGCGAAAATTCATGGCGTTTTGAGCCCGTATGATTTCCGGAGTTCCTTCAACGGCGTCGGGTTGCTGTTTGTCCCATACATTGTTGAGGCCTATACCGGCGCGAAATCCATATCGAGCTGCTTTGTATTCCGCAATTAAGACGTATGGATTGGTGGCCAATGGTTCGTCGCTCAAGCTAAAGAATTGGCGCGACAGGGGTGCAGCATTCAGTCCTATTTGCCATTCGCCTTGAGCTTTGGCAAGCTGCACAAAAAACACAAGAAAAAAGGTAAGACCCAAAGTACGGTGGTTCATAGCAAGAGGCATTAGTAGTAGGAAGACGCCAAAGTAAAACCCTTAGTTGCCTCGGGTTGTCCAAAAAAACAGCTCGATTTATCAGTTCTAAGCGACAATTCGAAGGACCTCATGGAGGAAAACATGTCGGAACATAACCTATCACCGCTCAAAGTGTATTTCAGCGCAGGTCTGCTATTATCCGAAATGCTCGCCAAAATCGGCCAGTAAATCACTCACCCGTTCATGGGGTTGAAGATGATGCACGTGCAATCCTGCTTGAGCAGCGCCACGAACGTGTTGAATGCTATCATCGATAAAAAGGGTTTCTTCGGGTTGCAACCCGTTCCATGCACAAACCTCCAAAAACGTTTCTGGATAAGGCTTTTTAATACCTATGGCATTGGAGTAATAAATCTTGTCGAAGGCCTGATAAAAAGACTTCAGACCCATGGCTTGATCAATCATTTGCTCAAACTCGGCCACATGAATGGCGTTGGTATTGCTCAACAAAAAGGTACGAACGCCTCTGTTTCTCAACGATTGAACAAATTCAACTTCGGTGGTGCGCAAGGCCAATAAAATGCAATTCCAAGCATTTTCGACTTGGGCCGTGGTGGCTGATGGAACCAGACTGTGCAAATAGCGATAAAAGGAGGCGTTGTCCAAACGCCCGGTTTCCAAATCATCAAACCATTGATTTTGTGCCGACTGCGCATACAACTCGACAAAAGAAGGATACCCCAATTGCGCAAAAGCTTTTACGGGCAATTGGTAATCAATATCAAACAAAACACCTCCAAAATCAAAAATGATGTGTTTGGCCCCCGGCCAACGAATGTCATTGCCCATTTCCGATCGGTTTAATCCACGCGCTGATATCATCCGCAGATCGGAGATTGACCAACGCATTTTGAGCTTCCGTGCGCGTGGCATATACACCATAGGCCACCAATGTGACTGCGCCAGAACGGCCCACTATTTTCGCGTCAAAACCGCTTCGTTGCAATTGTTCGGCGAATTTTTCGGCGTTCGCTCTCACCTTGAAGGCTCCACCAATTACGGCGTATCCATTGCGCTTTGCGGCGGTTTGTGTCTGCGCTTTTATTTGCTCTTGGCCGATCACCAAGGGTTCATCGGGTGTGATTTCTGTATTGGTCCAAGCCGAAACCTCAGCTTCGCGCATCACAAAATTGCTCTGTTTGGTAGCGGTTGTAAACGGGTTGAGACTCGCCCAATTCAAACCACCTTCGGGTTGCTGTTGCAAGGTCCACAATAAACCTCCTACGGCAAAAAATGGCACCACAGCGGCAGCGACATACTTCCAATTGAAACGACGCGTTGGAACTTCATTGATCAGCGCATCGGGAGCTGACTCCAGCGGAATTTCCTTGCGCAATGCTTTGAGTTGAATGGGGTGCAATCCGTACGAGGAGAGCAAAAAATTCTCCTGCTCTTGTGGCATAAATTGAAGTGCGCCCTGTGCGTCGTTGTAAAACACGCCGACTTTATCCCATACGACCCGGCCATTGGTGCGCAATTCGGTGCGCAATTCTGCAACGTGTTGAGCGACCAAACGCGATGCATCTGCATGAGAAATGCCCAAAACCAAGCCGATGTGATGCGCCAATAAGCCATCATCATTGACCAAATTGCGATTGAATCCAATGTGTTTGGACGGAGGCGAAATCACATGAGAAACGGAGTTGAGACGGGCAGCCCGATAATTGGCCACCAAACCTCCCCATTGCGGAATCACCACACAATCGTGATGATACAACAACTCTAGAATAAAGTTCTCAATACGCATGCGACAAATTTACTCAAAAAAACCAAGAAGAAGCCCTACCTGAGTAAAGATCTGCATTAGGAGTAGCAGAGCAATTCACAATTTGCTGGCTTTGAACCATCAATCGTCAAATTTCTGGGTCAGCAGCAGATGGGCCAAGTCTTCGGGAGTATCAATAGCGGGGGTTTCCAATGTGGTTATTCCGGCAGCAATGGTGCAACCGTACTCCAACCAACGCAGTTGCTCCAACGATTCCGATTGCTCCAAATACGACATGGGCAACTGCACCACGTGCCGCAATACCTCGGGTTTGAAGGCATACAGTCCAAGATGCTGATAATACGGACCTTGACCAAACCACTCCTTTTCCAACTTGCCCCGCTGCGCCGGGATGGTTTGCCTACTGAAATACATGGCGTTGCCCAATCGATTCAGCACCACCTTGACTTTATTGGCGTCGAACAACACCTGTGGGTCCGAAATGGGTTTGACCAAAGTGGCAATATCCACATTGGGTTGATGGATCAAATCCACCAAACGCGCCAATTGCTCCACATGTACCATGGGCTCATCACCTTGAATATTGACCACCGCATCCGCTTGAAGACCACTCTTTTCCAAAGCTTCAGCACACCGGTCGGTGCCGCTTTGGTGGGACTCCGAGGTCATGATGCCGCGAAACCCAAGCGCTTCGACATGCTCGAGAATGCGGCTGTCGTCAGAGGCAATCAAAACGTCTTGAAACAATCCCGATTGCACCGCGCGTTCTGCAACACGCTGTATCATGGATTTATTGCCAATTCGAACGAGGGGTTTGCCGGGAAATCGGGTGCTTGCAAACCGTGCTGGTATAATTCCGATGGTAGCCATGCAACAAATCTACAAGGTTAGGGTGTATTGAATCACAGAAACCCGCGGTTCTTCGATGGCCAGTGGACGAATAGCGTATTCCCTGTTGAGTACGTTGTTGACGACCATCGCAAACCGATGTTTTCCGCGCCAAGTATATCCCACCCTTAGGTCGATGACATAATCCCCTTTGGTATGTTGAGTCCGCCATTCGTTGATGCCTGGATTGAACACGGCGGGAATCAATTCTTCGAGTTGTTCAAAGGCATTGTCGATATTGACCATATGGCTATTGTATCGGAGACTTGCCCCAACATTCCATGCACCCGAAGAGAGACCGATATCGGCGCGAACAAGGTGCTTCATCCGATACTTGAGGATATAATCGGTCGTATCGCTGCTGGTATTGATGTAGTTGATGTCGGACGGAGGCGAACCCTGATTGGTTCCGTATGCTTGCCGCGGAGTAAGCGACACCGGAAGGGTATAAGTGTAACCGGCCAGTGCCTGAATTTTCAGTTTGCCCCTTTTGGCCTCGCCCATGATACTGACCTCAGCACCACGAATTCTCGCTTTACCGGTATTGACGCTTTTAAAACCGAATGACTTCTGCAGCGCTTCCTGCAAGGGCACGCCGGGCGCAAAAACAGGCTTGCTCCACTGTCCAAAAGTAAACTCCACGAACTGATCGAATCTTTGTTCGAATGCTGCCAAATCCAAAAATCCCATAAACGAACCGATTTTAAAACCTTGTTTGAAGCCGAGCTCCAGATTATTGGAACTTTCGGGTTTCAATTCAGGATTGGGGATAATGTTGATTGCACCCACTCCGGTTACGATAAACTTTTCGGCAATGCTGGGGAATCGGTAACCTTGACCGAAGGATGCGCGAACGAACGAAGCTTTGGCCAACTGATAGTTGACACCGGCCCGAAAGACTGGCCTCGACGACACCTCCTCGTTGATGGTGAATCGCTCGTACCTAAGGCCTGCGCTTACAAACCATCGCCGACCAAACTTTTTGTCCAACTGCAGATACGCCGCTGCATTGGTGGCTTCATTTTCTCCATTTTTGGAGCCGCCTGTAAAGAGCTGGCCACGTGCATCCGTATACATACCCACCACACCCAAGGTGGAGATCAAGCCTTTCACACCTATGCTATCCCAATGTTGTTGGAACTGATATTCGCCATACAACACATCACTGAAATTTCCTTGATTGTTGTCGTTGTCGTTATCGAGACTTTGCCAGCGCGTTCGCAGGCTGTGCTTACCGCCGTGTTTGGCGTAATAGTTTACAAATGGATCCACCGTTCCGATGAGCTGCTTGGTTCTGGTGGCACTCCCGTCGTAGGCACTATAAAGGCCATTGTTTTCATTCTCCCAAAGCAAAGTAGCCAAGGAATTGCTCACGGACCAATTGGTGTTGACCCCATAGTTCAAGCCTGCATACCGTTTGGATCTTCTTCTCAAATTGGCGTTGGCTCGGGCTCTGCTCGTGGCATAATAGCGATCGACACGAAACGGATCATAGCCATTTCGGAAAGTCCCATCGGGTTGTTGAATCGGTCCCAAGTGCCCATCATCACCCAGATAACTTCCACCCAGAACCACATCCCATTGTCCCCACTTCTGAGCGTGCAAAAAATTGACCCCGGAGCGCATTGGACTACCCGTCCAATATTTAGCAGAATCCGTCTGTGGGTCGCTGTAAATACCGTGAAACACGGTGATTTCGGTTTTGGCTGTATCGGAAGGGTAAGCAGAACGTAAATTGATGACGCCGCTCAGGGCCGAACTGCCGTAAAGCACACTGCTCGCGCCTTTGATGATTTCGATTTGCGATAGATTTTCAATCGGAAGAGAACCCCAACTTGGTCTGCCTGCATCACCACTGAGGACAGGCAAATCATCCAGCAAGATCTGCACCCTGGATCCCGCGCCGAATGAATAGCCGCTTCCGGATCGGATTTGAGGTTCGCCATCAACAATCATGACGCCAGGCGCTTGCTGCACAGCTTCATCCGCAGTAATGGCATTTTTATCGTGCACCAAATTGGCGTCCAAGACCTCCACACTTACCGTTACTTCTCCAATATTCTGTTCAAATTTGCCTGCAGAGACAACTACTACATTCAATTGCTGGGCCTTCTCTTGGAGATAAAACTTACCTGCATAGGTGTCCCAGTCCTTGAGGGCACAGACCAGATTTTGGTAGGAAATGTGGGAGAAATAGAGGCTATCGGGCAGCGGCTCGGGCACCACAATGCGGAAAGCCCCTTGAAGATCGGATACCCCTCCTTGGTTACCAATACGAATGACCACTCCGGGTATTCCCTCGGCGGTGCGTTGGTCGAGCACCTGGCCCGTAAATGTTGATTGTGATCGGAGCTCAGCTACCAAAAGGAGTAAACCGGCTAAAGCGATCCATCGCGAAAAATTCATGGCTCAATATACACAGATTCTAAAAAACACAACATCCCATTGATGATGGCCCAATCGTGCGGCACAATAGTAGTCCCAGCGAGAATCGAACTCACATCGAGCGTTTAGGAAACGCTAGTTTTATCCATTAAACTATGGGACCAATGTGTGCAAAAGTAATACGCCAAACAAAACTTCTAGCGACTCTCGGCGATAGCTGTTGACGGGCTCATGCTAAAGTCGTATTTTCCAAGACGGTTTTGAGGATTGATCAAATAGTTCGAATAAACATGCGCTTTTTCAAAACTATTTCAAGCCCTCCTGCGTAAGAAAGACCAAAACCGTAAATTTCACCGATTAAATTTATTTAGTCTGTTTTGAACACCACCCTTAAAAATAGTACGCACTATGCTAAAAACTAGAACTAGCGGATTTCTGCTCACGGTGAGCACCGCCCTGATTTTATGCGCCGTGATGATTGGATGCGATGACCCTAAACCAGCAGATGCCAATCCGGCCATGAACACCTCCAAAGACAGCGCCGAAGAGGCCCGAATCAAAGAGTTGCAAAAGATTTTCTTCTCCATTCCATCTCCAGTGGAAATGGCCTCTTTGATCAAAGAAAATGGATACAGCTTTGACAAAGGTGTTTTATCCCCAACCTCTAGCGTTGACAAGTTCACCGGTGAGGCGCGACAAGCGATCAATCTTGGCATCTATGGCGCCGATCTGAGCTATGCCGCTATTTTCGATCAAAAGCAAGTGACGATGGAATATTTCGCTTCTGCTCAAAAACTAGCGAAACAAATGGGTGTTGACGGAGCGCTCACCAGCGAGCTCATCGAGCGTCTTGACAAGAACCAAGAGAACCGCGATTCCCTTCTAGCTGTTGTTTCCGAGGCATATGCCGACCTCAACGGTTATCTCAAAGAAAACAAACGCATCGAAATATCTGCCTTGGTTGTCGCCGGCGGATGGCTTGAAGCGCTCTATTTGAGCACCTTGTATTGCGATAAAAACGAAGACATGGTTCAGCGCATTGCCGAGCAGAAATATGCACTCAACAACTTGGTGGATTACTTCGAGAAATTTGGTGATCGACCGAATTTGAGTGAAATGAAAGCGGATCTCAACGCGATCAAGGAAATCTACAATGCAAGCAACGAAACCAAGGGCAAAACCAGCGTTTCCAAAGACAGCAACGGAACTGTTGTCATCGGCTCCACCAACAATGTGTCAATTTCTCCTGAAACCTTGAAACAGATTGCAACCAAAGCACAGGAGCTGCGTAAAAAATACATCACTGCATAAGCGATCAAGACACAACATCCCACCTATAATTCTTAGAAACGATGAAAATTTTCAAATACATACTCGCTTTGAGCCTCTTAATTTCCATCGAAGGAATCGCTCAATGCCGTCCTTTCACAAAAAATCACTGCTTGCCGTTGTTGGATGGATTCGTTCAAAACGACAACTACAACAGTGCCACTTTGGTCCCTGGCGATGAAGCAGAATTGCTCCTCACCTTCTACGGAGGCAAAGAATATCGCCTGCTGATTTGTGCTCACCCGATTCTCGGAGTAGTAGAATACGAGGTCACCGATACCAGCGGTGAGTTGATCTACAAAGGAGATTCATCCGATGCCAAACAAAAGTTTGACTTTAAAATGACCAACACCCAACAGCTCATTGTGAAACTCAAAGTACCCGTGCAAAAAAACGCCGTAAGTATTCACGAAGGTTGCGTAACCGTAATGAGCGGTTCCAAAGAATTGAAATAATCGCCAATGGCGATGCGAAAGGAGGTCTTCGGGCCTCCTTTTTTTTTGTGAAGATTCTGGCCTTAGCCGCTGATTTGACAGACCAATGTCCGGGCAGCAAAGGACTGGAAAAGGAATATTTAACCAAAATTGTTTTGCTTTCATTAAACCTCACGCAACAATTAAGTGTCTTTACGTTGAATGAGGTCAAAGCACATTTGAGCAAAGAAAGAAGATGAAATTGCCTATCTTCGTAACACCTTTGCCGAGGTCGTTTCAAGCATGTACAAAATTGTAGCACTCATATGGATGGTCGTGTTCCAAGTCGCATTGGTTTGGGCCACGCATAATCGTGCTGGCGAAATCACGTACACCCATTTGGAGGGGAACACCTACCGCATCACCATCACCACTTATACGAAAGCGAGCGCAGAGGCAGATCGTCCCTATCTCAAAATCCGTTGGGGCGATGAACCCAGCAACATTACCGATGCGCAACTGGATAGTCTATGGCGCGCAAACGGCTCGGGCAATGGCGAGAACATTGGCAATGACACCAAAAAAAACCTCTACATTGGCGACCACACATACAGCGGTCCTGGATCTTTTGTCATTTCGGTAGAAGACCCCAATCGCAACGGGGGTATTGTCAACATCAACAACGGCAGCGATGATAGCAACGAGGATGGAAAATCGTCCACCTCTATCATGGCCTATTTCAGCATTCAGACTTTACTTGTCATTAGCCCCGGTCAAAATGGCCACAACAACTCCGTGCAATTGCTCTATCCCCCGTTGGACAGGGCCTGCATCAATCAAATATGGGAGCACAATCCAGTAGCCTTTGATCCCGATGGCGATCAACTTATCTATAGCTTGGTGCCTTGTACAGGCGAAGATAACCAGCCCTTGGAAGGCTGGGAGCCCCCGCAAGATTTTACAAGCTCGTCCTCTGATTCCTTCACCATCAATACCAGCAATGGAGACATCACCTGGGACACTCCGTTGGTGGCCGGTGAATACAACATTGCCATCAAAATCGCTGAATACCGAAATGGCGATTTGGTGGGTTTTGTAATTCGTGACATGCAAATCACCGTGGTAATTTGCCCCAACCAACCGCCTGCCATCAGCCCGCTAGAGGAAACGTATTGCATTGAGATCAATGAGCAATTCTCGCTTGGTGTTTTTGCCACTGACCCTCAAAACAGCGACATTACCATAGCTGCCACTGGAGGACCTCTTACCTCGGTTGAAAACACTGCGATTTGGAACAGCAATAGCAACGTGTTCTCATGGGTACCGCAATGCGAGGAAGTGAGAGCTGCTCCCTATCAGGTCACTTTTACCGCTACCAATGATCCCATCGGAATACCCCTTACTGACTTTGAAACCATCAACATACTAGTGGTCCCTCCACGTGTCGAAAACCCACTCGCCGATGCGGGCGCCAATCAAATCGCATTGACTTGGTCACCCACCCCTTGCTTGGAGATATTCGACCTCGGCGATTTGGAAGATGTGGTGTATAAAGTGTATCGTCGCGGAGGATCTTTTGGATTTACCCCATCGTCGTGCGAAGTAGGCGTGCCCGAGTACACCGGTTATAGCCTAATTGCAACGGTAGAGGGCGCCAATACCACAACCTACATCGATAACGATGTCAACTTTGCCGGAGAGTATTGCTACATGATTGTCACCTGCTGGCCCGATGGAGCCATCAGCTACGCCAGTGAAGAGTTCTGCGCGCTTGTTGAAAAAGACACACCCGTAATGACCATCGCCAGTATTGTCTCCACCCAAGAGAGCACCGGTGAGGCGCTTGTGCAATGGTCAAGACCTACCAAATTGGACACGTTGAACTTCCCAGGTCCATACTTCTATCGCCTGCATCATATTGATGAAGAGGGCACCGACCTTTCCATTCACGACACCCCTTCCTTCTCAACCCTCTTGGCGGGCGATACCGTATTCAACCACGTCAACATCAACACCGTTGCCTCCGCGCATCGTTATTACACGGAAATACTCCAGGCAGCCACCAATCAAGTTCTCGCGACTGCACAAGAAGTATCCACCATGTACTTGATCCTTACGCCCGGCGACAACAGCATGGAACTGGCGTTTTCTGTTGATGTAACTTGGACCAATACCGAATATGCGATATACCGACGTGGACCGAACGACGCGGACTTCGCATGGGTGGGCAGCACGACAGCCCTGATGTATACCGATACCGGTTTGGTCAACAATCAACCGTATTGTTACAAGGTGATTTCCACAGGATCTTACAATAGCCCGGATATTCTCTCACCATTGATCAATGCGAGTCAGGAAGCGTGCGCACAACCTTATGACCAAACACCACCTTGTCCGCCGGTACTGCAGTTTGAAAGCGATTGCTTGGAGCCCTCCGTTAGCCTGATTTGGAGCAATCCGAACAACGATTGCGCAGATGATGTAACCGCATACCGCATTTATTTTGCACCTACCCCAGGAGCACCCTTGCAGTTGATGGCCACCATCAATTCGGCAGCAGACACCACGTGGTATTCCGCGCCCGAAATTGCCCCATTCAGCATTGCCGGATGTTATGCAGTAACGGCAATGGACTCGTTGAATCTTTGGCCGGATGGCACGTTGAATCAAAATGAAAGTGTGCTCTCGAATTCCGTTTGCATCGACAACTGCCCTGCTTATCGTGTACCCAACATCATCACGCCCAATAGCGATGGGCTCAACGATTTATTTGTACCGATCGAAAACCGATTTGTCCAAGACATTGATCTCAAAGTTTTTAATCGCTGGGGAGGCATTGTATTTGAGACCAAAGATCCTGCGATCCTATGGAACGGTACACATCAAGACACCAAGCAGCCGCTTCTGGGTGGTACATATTATTACACCATTGTGGTAAACACCATTCGATTGACGGGCATTGAACCGATTTACCTGAGTGGTCACCTGACTGTGGTTGACCCCACACAACCCGTTCCCAACAACCAATAGCCGACACCATTATTCATGTTTTCAGGAATTATCGAAACCCTTGCTCGGGTTGAAACCATAGAGCGCGAAAACAGCAATTTGCGTCTTACCATGCGATCCCACTTGTCGGCTTCTTTAAAGGTAGATCAAAGCGTTGCACACAATGGCATTTGTCTCACGGTGGTAGACATTCAAGACGACAAGTATACCGTGGTAGCGATCGACGAAACCATACAAAAAACCAACCTTGGGAAATGGTCCGAAGGCGATGAAGTCAACTTGGAACGCTGCATCGCGCTTGGTGCACGCGTAGATGGCCACATGGTGCAGGGCCATGTTGACACCACTGGCTTGGTTAAGCGCATAGAAACCCAAGACGGAAGTTGGAAGTTCTATATCCAATACCAGCACGATGCACTCACTGTGCCCAAAGGCAGCATCGCCATCAATGGAGTTAGCCTCACGGTGGTGGATAGCGCACCAAATGCATTTTCAGTGTGCATCATCCCATACACCTTTGAGCATACTACCTTCAAATCCCTGAAAGAAGGGCAACAGGTCAACTTGGAGTTCGACATCATTGGCAAATACATCGCAGCATATATGAAACAGATCAAAGGATGATGATGCGGATTTCGCGCACCAAATGCCCGAGACACCTGCAAACACGATCAGACCGCGGAATGTTATAGCCAATCCCTCACCAATGCCAATATTCAACTAACTTCGCCACGTAAATACGAACACATCTTTGCATGCTACTTTTTCAACTTATACTTAGCCTTTCCTTCCTCATCATACTTCATGAGTTGGGGCATTTCATCCCCGCCAAACTTTTCAAAACACGGGTAGAAAAGTTCTATCTGTTCTTTGATCCTTATTTCTCGTTGGTAAAGAAAAAAGTAGGAGAGA